>NZ_AUAF01000080.1 GCF_000428585.1 Zooshikella ganghwensis DSM 15267
CGTGACCTTTTTGAGCATTTGTGCAAATTGATTGAGGTCTTTTTCTGTTTTAATGCCCTTGGCGGCTTTTTTAGCAAAGGCTTCGAGTTCTTTTTGAGTCACCATAATGGCCTATCCTTATACATTGTTAACATTAAGAATAGGCGGTTACACAGAATCTTTTACAGTCTCATGATATTATTATATCCCAACTGTTTTAGGACGACTGTTCCCTCTAATGGGTTGGTCAACGCAATTTGTGCGCCTCCTGATTGAAGATAACGCATCATCTTAAGAGGGTCGTGAGCATTATAGATTTTTTTGGGGTCAACTTCATCAGAGATTAAGTCAGTATGTTTCACTCCTAATACTTTCACAAGTTTATAACTTGCTAGAGAACTTTTATCTAATACCTTAATATTAGAGCCTTTCTTAACATAACCCATGGTTATCACGCTATAAAAAGGTGTTGGTACTCGGATGACATTGGGGGTCTGTCCTCCATAAGCAAAGATTCGCATTACCTCTCCATCCACAGCGCCGGAATTAGCTTGTTGCTGGGCGCGTAAGCCAGGTAGAGGTGTTGCTTGAAAGCCTAACCCTAACCGTTGGTAGACCTTGTCCATAATGATGACTGATACTTCTTGATCGACTAACCCATAAATGTACGCAAAGTGATAAGTTTTAGCTTGTACTGATACCAAAGAAGTAATAAACATCAGTAGAATATATATAAGGGTTTTATTTAGAAGGTTATGTAAAGTCATCAGCTGAACTTACCCATGATTAATACTCACTGGGTACGATGGTCTGTTTCTGCTTACAATCATTTAAATACTCCTCTGGAGTTGTATTAATGGCTGTTCCAGCTATAACTTTTTGAGTGCTCGTAAATCAATTAAGGAACTTTCCGCTTTAATATCCTTAGCTACTTTTTTTGCAGAGGCTTTGAATGCTTTTTGAGTCATAAGCCTGTCTTTGTATATTGTATTAAGAATAGGCGGAAATAGAGGTATTTACAGCACTTGAGTTTGTTTGTGAAGCAGGTGCTGGGAGCATTGTTAATAGTAGTTTAGAAGGATAAAAAAATTTCCTGATGGGTATATCTAAAAAAAGGCTACTCAATCCGATAGCCGACACCATGTATTGTTTTTATGACAGTGGGGTTTTTGGGGTCAACTTCAATGGCTTTACGAAGCTTTGAAATATGTTGGTCGAGTGTTCTACTTGATGCAAAATAGTCTCGTCCCCAGCATTGATTGAATAAGGTATCTCGATCAACCACTTTGCCTCGCATAGCATAGAGAAGTTTGATAATTTTGATGTCCCGCAAACTTAAATCAATAATTTGTTCGCCTCGTTGTGCTCTTAGTTCATCAGGGTAAATAACCAAGTCATGTAAATTGAATGAATTATTCTGTTTATGTTGAGTTTGGGTTTTTAAATAACGACGAGTAACTGCACGAATTCGGGCTATAACCTCTCGGGTGCCGAATGGCTTCATAATATAGTCATCCGCACCTAACTCTAAGCCGAGTACTTGATCAATTTCTTCAGATTTTGCGGTGATAAAAATAATAGGTATGTTCTGATTATGCTGCCGAATTTCTCTACAGAGTGAGTAGCCATCTTTTTCAGGCATCATAATATCTAAAAGTACCAGTTCCGGTTTTTCTGATTGAAAAGCCTGCCAGGCTAGTTGTCCATTTTCGGCAAGAATACAACTGTAGCCTTCATTACTGAGTAAGTCATTTAAGCCTTCGCGAATAAAGGTATCATCTTCTGCAATTAATACTTTCATATGAACTCTCCACCAGAATCATAGATAGGGCTTGATATACCCTTCACGAATCATTTCCCTAAAAAACCTTCGTTTTGGGTATAGTTAGTTTGGAGCAATATTGATGCTTAATTGAAAACATGCACCTACCTCTGAAGGAATAAGAATAAGGTTGCCTCCATGTAACTTGGCAAGCTGACGCGCAATACTCAGTCCTATTCCTGTACCACTGATACCATCGGTTAACTTAGAGCTAACGCGATAAAATGGATCGAAGATCTTTTTTTGTGCAGCGGGAGGAATACCAGGACCATAGTCTTGGACCGTGATTTTACACTGGTTATCTTCAAGAAGGGTTGTTAAATGAATTTTTTTGCCTGTATGGGCATACTTTTCTGCATTGCTTAGCAGGTTATTTAATATCTGTTCGATAATACTTTTATCAAAATACACTGTTTTTTCAGCACCATAAGTTACGTCAAACAATATACCTTTATTATGTAATGTGGCTTCAAAAGCAATAATGGTATTTTTAATACACTCATCGATAATGCCTGGTGCCTTATTAACTTTAATGGCATTGCGCTGGCTTCTGGAAAAGTTAAGTACATTTTCTATAAGGCGTGAAAGCCGTAGGCTTTCACCAGTGATGACATTTATGTATCTTTTTTGCTGTTGATCTTCTTCATACAATTGCTCAGCCATGAGCTCAGCGTACATGCGTATATTTGTGAGAGGGGTTTTCAACTCATGAGATACCTGATTGACAAAGCTCACCCGCTGTTGGGCTTGTTGCATTTCACGCTGATGTTCTCGATAAAAATAGATACCTAAGCCTATAAGGGTGAGTCCAAAAGCCAGTGAGCCTGCAAGCGTGCTCAACCAGGTTGATATTGTGGCTGTGGCTTTATGACTGAAATAATTTACTTTCCAGTTTGCTAAAGGTGGAGACAAGTACCGTGTACCTAGCGGTTGTTCATTATCGGCTACCTGGTAATTACCCCACTGGTACAGCACACTTGAATTATCGTCTAATAACTGGATAGCAGACTGATTGAGTCCATTATGAAGTTGTGTAGCATCAGGAAGGCGATTAATAAGATCAGACAGCATGCGCATACGGTTTAAATCAAACCCGATTACACGGTTTGTGGAGTCTTTTACCCAAAATAGTAAGCGATGATGATTTTCTGAGAACCAGCTAATCCAGCCACTGGATAATATGCTGGGAGCAAAACTGGCTACCGCTTTTTTCTGGCTTACCGGGCTAACATAAGCTTCTAGCTGTGCTGATCGGTCGATGGTAGAAGGTAAAGGTGATGTTTCTTCATGACTGGCTAAGCTTTCAAACAATTCAGGGTTGCTCCATATAGATTTTGTTTGACTAATAAAGCTTTTTTCTTTAATTGACGTTTGAATGTTGGGAGGAAAGAGTAAGTGACCTGTACTGCTTAAAATAAAGATATTTTGAATTAAAGGGGACTCGCGTAAATAATTCCTCACCTGATCTGTTGATTGGTTTTGAGGGAGTTCCGCCAGTGTTTGATGATCAGACCTTAGTTGAACTTCCAACTGTTCAAAATAAGCTGTCAGCTCTCTTTCTACGGCTTTTAATCTGGTTTCTATAAGGTTTTGTGCTTGATGAGCTTGAACGATCTGTTCATTTTTTTGTAGTTGAAAGCTAAGCCAGGCAAGTAGGCAAATAGGTAGTGTGATAAGTAATATAAGAATGATTTTGATTTTTTGTTGGGTTGATATGTGTTTCATTTATGGCATCATTTTTTTAAGAGAACCTCTATTTAGAGGTCCCCTTAATTGACTGTTTTGAAATTCAGGTATCAATTAATAGCTCTGTTGTTTAGCACGTTTATACTGTTTTTCCTTTAAGCGTTTGCGGTTTTTGTTCCAATCAGCTTCTGATTCAAGGGCTGTAGCATCATCAAGCACCTCTTCCTGTTGCACTCTCAGTTTTTCAGAATCTACTCGTTTTGATTCTTCTGCGAGGTAATCAGCACTTTGCTGAAGAGCAGCTTTTGCCGCTGGAATATTACCTTCATCACGTAACCGTATGGCTTTAATTGATGCGGCATTGGCTACTTGCTCTACTGAATCCTCATAGGCTTTTTTGTTAATTGATTCTGTGACTTCCTGTTTAGACTGAGAAAAGCGAGCAATGGCTAAGCCTGATAGTTGTTCCTGTTTTTTGTTTAACATATTGTTATAGTTAACTTGAACTGAGGCGATGTCTTTTTGCTGGCCTGCTTTGCTTGGTGGTATTTCAACTTCAAGAATTAGGTATTTTTCTTGGGTACTATACAGCTGGTTTAGTCTGGTTCTCACTTTATTACCAATCACTTCTCCTTCTCGACCAAGAATCCGCAGTGGTCGTACACCATTGATACAGCGAATTTCGATATTTACCTCTTGGGCTATCACTGATAGTACATCACCGAATTCGCTTTGAAATATTTTTGCAAGATCTTGTGCATTTTCAACAAAGGCATGATTACCATCGCTAAAGCCCGCTAATTGTGTCATTAGGTCCTCATTGTAGCCTAGCCCAAGACCAATTGTTGTGACACTTATGCCTTCTTTTGCTAAGGATGCACCTAATTGACCCAACTCTGAAGGTGACTGAGGCCCTACATTTGCCAGTCCATCTGACAATAAAATAACGCGATTAACACGGTTTGCACTGATATATTTGCGTAACTCATCTGCCCCCTTGCTTACACCTGCAAATAGAGCAGTTGAACCATTAGCCCTGATTTGTCGTATCATTGTGGCAATATTATTTTTATTGATAACTTTGGTTGCAGGTACCACGACGCTGACTGTTGTGTCATAAGTTACCACAGAGACTATGTCTTGTGGCCCTAGTTGATTGATGGCCATGATAGCGGCTTCTCTAGCGTGGCGGATTTTATTGCCTTGCATGGATCCTGACTTGTCTAAAACGATAGTAATATTGGTGGGAGTACGTTGCAGTTTTTCGATGTCCTGTTGGAGACCCGTTAGCGAAATTTTAACAAAGGCTGTTTGGGCTTTTTCTGCTTCTAACACAGGGGTGGCTAAGTCAACAGATAGGTTAACGGGTGGTGCTTTGGCGTTAGCTGGTTGAGTGAGTAACACCAAGCTGCTGATTAAGCCAATGGCTATTCGGGCGAAGGGTTTCTTTAGGCTCATTTTTATTTTCCTCGTAAAGGGCTTTGTACTTTACTGTAATCCCTAAGCCTGGCGGTGTGGTCAGACAAACGTAAGTGATATGTAAAAAGTTTGTAAAAGGTATCGTAAAGCCTTTTTGAACACCTGTGAAAAGCCTTGTGAATGCGCTATGAATACTCCCCCTGAAGACTTGGTTACTGCTTCCTTGCAGCAAAAAGAGTTATCCAGCCTTTTGGTTGTCGATGAACAATTAAATACACCAGTTGCTCATATTGGGGTATAGCAAAAAAGGGTGGGCGTGTTTTAAAAATTCGGTTTAACGCTCTTCTTTTTTAGTGGACTCTTTTTTTGTTGATTCGGCCAGTTTATCGATAGCACTTAAAACCCCTCTTAAAATACTTAGCTCTTGTCGCTCTGGTCGTGCTCGGTTAAATAAGCGCTTTAGCTTTAGCATAGTATTACCAGGGTGTTGTTTGATGAGAAACCCGATATTACGCAGAGTTGTTTCTAAGTGTTGGTAAAAATACTCCATTTGTTGCGTATTGGGATAGGTTTTCTCTTTTTGGTTACTGTTTGATTTATAGGGTTGTTCTGCCTGTATCTGGTGAGCCATATATATTTCATAGCATATGGTTTGTACCGCAGCGGCTAGGTTTAATACAGGATAATCGGGATGAGCAGAAATATATGTATGCGCATTGCACTGTTGAATCTCATCATTGTGCAAGCCCATTGTTTCTCGGCCAAATACCAAGGCAACAAGGTGAGACTGACTTTCTGTGATCACTCGCTCTCCGCATTCTCGTGCATTCATTTGTGGTAGCGAGTGGGTGCGATCTCTGGCACTGGTGCCAATCACAAAGCTGCAGTCAGCAATAGCCTCTGCGAGCGTTGAGGTGATGACAGCTTGCTCGACAATATCTTTTGCACCAGCTGCCATAGTGAGTGCTTGCTCATTCGGAAAATCCTGGGGATCGACAAGATAGAGATTACGAATCCCCATGTTTTTCATGGCGCGTGCCGCAGAGCCAATATTGCCGGGGTGAAAGGTGTTAATCAGTATAACGCGGATATTGCTTAACATGATGAATCAGTCGTCACAGTTAAATGACGTAGTATACCTTAAAGCGTCATAGAATGAATGTTAGCCTGAGGTGCCAGGTTTACATTTTGATCACTCGGATTCAGGGATGATGTTATGCGAATTTGCTTAATCATTTTGTGTTGTTGGATGAGTATGAGTCATGCTGCAACCATAGCAATTTTATGTGGCGCTGTAGGACGTCAAGTAGAGCTGTGTAGAGAAGGCGTTGCTATATGGGAAAAACGGAGTGGGCATAAAGCGAGTGTTGTTTCAACGCCTGCCTCATCTTCTGAACGGCTGGCGTTGTATCAGCAGCTGCTTGCGGCTAAAACAGCCGACATTGATGTGTTTCAAATTGATGTGGTTTGGCCTGGTATCTTAGCGCCACACTTTGTTGATTTAGCTAAACCTCTAGCGGGGCAGGTCAAGCAGCATTTTCCTACGATTATTGCCAATAATACCGTTAATGGCCAGTTGATTGCGATGCCTTGGTACACGGATGCAGGGGTGTTGTATTACCGTAAAGATTTATTAGAAAAGTATCAGCAGCCCATTCCAGGAACTTGGTCAGACATGACGCGGATAGCCAAGCACATTATGACCGAGGAGCGTAAAGCAGGTCTTGACAAAATGTGGGGCTTTACCTGGCAGGGCAGGGCTTACGAGGGCTTAACCTGTAATGCGTTGGAGTGGGTAAACAGCTATGGTGGTGGCCAAATTGTTGAGTCAGATGGCAAGATTTCAATTAATAATAAGCAAGCGGAACAGGCTATAACAATGGCTGCCAGTTGGATTGGCGATATATCTCCTCCAGGGGTTTTGAATTATGCAGAAGAAGACGCGCGTGGTGTTTTTCAATCTGGCCATGCGGTCTTTATGCGAAACTGGCCGTATGTTTGGGCATTAACCCAGCATGAAGATAGCCCAATTCGAGGTAAAGTGGGTGTTGCGCCTGTTCCTAAATCAGGGAATGGTCAACATGCTGCGACCTTAGGGGGGTGGCAGCTGGCAGTCTCAAAGTATTCTAAGCATGCTGATATCGCAATTGACCTTGTACGCTACTTAACGAGTGAAGAAGAGCAGAAAAGACGAGCGTTAGCGGGTTCTTATAACCCGACAATTCCCAGTCTATACCAAGATAAGCAGGTGCTAGCGGCTAATCCTTTTTTTGGTAAGTTGGTAAAAACACTTAATGTCGCTATTGCCAGACCATCTACTGTGACAGGGGCAAAATATAATCAAGTGTCAGCTGCATTTTATAATCAGATCCATCAAGTATTAGCAGGACGACAAAAAGCCAATGTGGCACTGGAGCAGTTATCCAGGCAGCTGTTGCGGATCAGTAAAGGTGGACGTTGGTAAGGAAATTAACTGCATGAGAGTTACATGTTGTGAGTAGAATTTCTACAGGCAGTTGGTGGCAAATTGTCTGGCTATTATTACCTGTTTTAGTGACATTGTTTGCAGTTGCGGGTTGGCCATTGTTTCGCACTATCTGGTTTAGTTTTACTGATGCTAGCCTGGCTAATTTAGATCATTATACATTTGTCGGTTTGGAAAATTATTTAGTGCGCTATCAGAATCAGTGGTTTGGATTACTGGCGGATTCTGTATGGTGGAATGCAGTTTATAATACGTTATTTTTTACAGTAGTTTCAGTTGCGATGGAAACCGTACTCGGTGTTGCCATTGCTTTAACGCTGCATAAAACGTTTCCTGGGCGAGGTTGGGTTCGTGCAGCTGTACTAATTCCCTGGGCTATTCCAACCATTGTTTCTGCACGGATGTGGAGTTGGATGCTACACGATCAGTTTGGGGTCATTAATGACTTATTAATATTATGTGGGTTGATATCCGAGCCATTAGCCTGGACTGCTGACCCCGATTTATCAATGTGGGCAGTCATTTTAGTGGATGTCTGGAAGACGACACCCTTTATGGCATTATTGACTTTAGCTGCCTTACAAATGTTGCCAAAAGAATTATTTGAAGCGGCAAAAGTGGATGGTGTCTCAACAATAAAAACATTCTGGAAGGTAACATTACCGTTAATTGCACCAGGGGTTATGGTGGCTGTGGTATTTCGAGCACTAGATGCTCTGCGAGTGTTTGATTTAATTTATGTGTTAACAGCAAACAGCACGGCCACTATGTCTATGTCTGTATTTGCTCGACAGCAATTGGTTGCGTTTCAGCTGGTTGGTTATGGTTCAGCAGCCTCTACCATGTTATTTATGGTAATAGCACTATGCACTGTGATTTTTTTATATGCTGGGCGGCATCGTTTTTATCAGCGTTTTTAAAGTGGATTTTGGTTTGGCTATTTCATCTTTAAAAATTAAAAAAATACTGACCAAAATAGGTTTTACGATATGGCTTGTATGCATACTTATTTATTGCATCTTTCCTTTTTACTATGCAATTATTAGCTCATTTAAAGAGGGGGCTGAATTATTCCAAGTCGATTACTGGGTTAAACACTGGCACTGGACAAATTATTTAGCGGTATTTGAGCAGCAACCCTTTGGTATTAATATTATTAACTCCATAATTGTTTCTACTTTAGTGGTTTTTATATCATTACTATTAAGTGTGACTGCCGCTTATGCATTAGGACGCCGTGAGTTTTATGGGCGTAAAACCTTGTTAATGGTGGTTTTAGGCGTGTCTATGTTTCCTCAAGTGGCTGTTTTATCAGGTTTATTTGAATTGATTCAGTGGTTGGGGTTATATAATCATTTAGGCAGTTTAATTTTATCGTATTTGATTTTTACCGTACCTTTTACGGTATGGGTGCTTACTACATTTATGCAACAACTGCCGTTAGAAATTGAAGAAGCCGCTATTATGGATGGCGCGCGTCCACGGCATATGATTTTTAATGTTTTTTTGCCATTACTATGGCCTGCGCTCGTCACAACAGGCTTACTAGCGTTTATTGCTGCATGGAATGAGTTTCTATTTGCCTTAACTTTTACCTTAAGTGAGCACCAGCGTACGGTACCTGTCGCGATTGCATTGATTAGTGGTGCCAGTCAGCATGAGCTGCCATGGGGAATAATTATGGCAGCTTCAGTGGTTGTAACTGTCCCTCTAATTGTGCTGGTGCTGATATTTCAACGTAAAATTGTCGCTGGACTGACTGCGGGAGCTGTCAAAGGCTAGTGTTCCGATCATGAGCGCTTAATGCTTAAGTGAAATATTTCCCTCTTGTTCAATGTTCACTTGCCGAGGGTAGAAATTATCCAAACTCAGTTTACCTGATAATGAGTAGCTGAAGGTGTCTTTTGGTTGCTTAATAATGGCGTTAATAAAGCGGATACTATTAATTAGGTTAGTGTTTGCATGAACCGTAAAATTAGCGGTGCCAAACGCGGGCACTTCAGGTATTTGATTAGATACGCCGGAAATAAGCTCATAGCCTTCTAACTCAATAGTGTAATACAGCCCTTTAATATTTAAGGGCCGATCATTAGGGTTCATAATCTGTAACCCCAGCGCAAAACGCTGGGTTAGTCCATCTGGTTCAAGGATGTGCAGTGAGTTTAATGAGAGTTGCGGCTTTTCATAGGTACTAGAGAGTGTCGCGCAGCCAGCTAATAGCAGTAGATTAGCGAGTAGTGTGATGTATAAACGGGCTGCTTTGGGAAGGAAAGGCCAGTGCATAATGATTTAACCTTGCTGCAGCTGTTGTATAAATGCTTTGGACTCATGTATTGAGCGCTGCATTTCTCGGATCAGTTGATTAATATCCTGTTGTATATTTTTAAGTTCACCTTTTAATGAGGCGATAGCGCGAGCATTGAGATTATGCTTCAGGTAAAGTACTTGATCCTGAAAAGTGGTGAGTACAGGTTGCATGGTTTTCTCTGCGCGACGCATGGCCGTAATGAGTTGCTGATATTTCTGTTTTGTTTGCCTAAGTTTACGTTCACTATCACGCTTAAGGGACTGGTTTTGGTACAAGGCAAGTTCACCCTCCCACTCTTCAAACAAAGCTTCAGCGACATCTTCGACTTTATTGATTCGGCTACTGACTTCCTCAGCCGCGTCTTGGCTTTTATCAAAGTCAGCTTTTAATGTGTCGTATAAGGTTTGTAGTTCACCACCATCGAAGTTCACAACAGCCTGAAAATGTTCCAGTGCGGATTGGAACTGTTGTTGGGCTTCTTCTTGAGACTGCTGAGTATCTTCAACACGATCAATTAAAATATCACGTTTGTGATAGCCCACTTTTTCCAACGTAGAGTAGTAAGCGGACTGACAGCCACTCAGTAGTAGGCTTAAAGGTAGTAGGAAGAGAACAGGGAAAAGTAAAGAGGGTACGAAATTCAAGCGTTTCATAAGGCTATCACTTTGTCATTAGATACACATGAATTGATGCATAATAAGGGGAATTAAACGTAGAGTATAGTGAAGATAAAGAAAGCTTGTTTTACAGGTCAAGAGTGGATAAAAAAGTTTATGTTGGGAGGGCAAGGAAATGTACCTCCTAGGTCAGGAGGCACATCGGTATTGAGCAGCTTACTGGGAAATCTCGCTAGTCTGATGAGGTCGCAGTATCAGCTGCTTGGTAGCCTGTATTTGCGGAGACATCACTACAATCCGTTGATAAGTCATCCTCAAGCAGATTTTCTTGTTTGGCGACAGCATAAGTACACACCATATCGCCAGTGACGTTATTGGCGGTCTCAAACATATCCAAAATCGGATTAATACCTAACGCCAGGGCCACAATAATAGCTACTTGGTCCTGAGACAGACCTAACCCTTGTAGGATAATGAACAGTAGCATCAAACTGCCACCAGGCACACCACCTGCACCAATAGAAGCAAGTACTGTAGTGAGGACCATAACCAGCAAACTGCCAAAGCCTAAGTCAAAGCCAAACATATTTGCAGCCAAGATAGCAAACATGGGTAAGTGAACACACACACCGTCCATGTTAATGGTTGCACCTAAAGGTAAAGAGAAACTGGCCAGCTCATTTTTAACTTTTAAGTCTTCTTCAATGGTTCTGAGAGAGACGGGAAGGGTGGCGGCACTACTACGTGTAATGAATGCAGTGATGATGGCTTCCTGCATTTTTTTCATGATAGGTAGTGGGTTTTGCCTTGTGGTTACAGCTAACAGCATAGGATAAACAACAAATACCATCAGCAGTACGGCAACAATGACACCAAAGGCAACATTAATGTATGGTCCTGCAATGGAAGGTCCATAAAGCGCAAAATTACCAATAGACAGAGCAAACACACCTATGGGGGTGTATTCCATAATCCAGTCTACCAGCTTGAAGATACAGTCACGTGCCGCATTGATAATGTTGAAAAGCGTGACAAGGTGAGTTGATGATTCATTGTTAGCTTCTGCTTTTTCTTGGATAACCCTTAAGGCTAAGCCAAACAGAATAGAGAACGTGATAATCGCAAGAAAGTTACCTTCAGAAAGAGCTGTAAAAGGGTTTTCAAACATGCTCAGTAAGACGGTTGCTAATCCTTGCTCTTGAGCTGCTGCCGCTTTGCTTGATATATCACTGGCTTGATTAGTTAAACCCTGGGTAATGCTATGCCATCCAGATAACTGACTATTGCTGCCAGGATCAACCGCGAGGGCAATAATTACACCTACCGTTGCAGCAAGTAGAGAACAGAAAAAGTACCAGCCAAGCACTTTAACACCAATTTTGCCAAAGCGTTGCAGTGGTAAACTTGCGGCACCCACTACAAGCGAGAAAAAGATGACCGGAATAACGATCATTTTTAGCATTTTGACAAAAACTTCACCAAATGGGGTGATATAGCTAAGCACCTCACTAATGGTGTCTTGCCCTACTTGGTAACTAAGCCACCAAAGCAAGCAACCTATTAGAGAACCACTGACAAAACTTGCCAGTATGCGGATGAGTAATGGAACCGCTAGGTATTTCCGAAGAATAAAAGACACAAGACTTCCCTCGACTATCATTGTTTTGTATATCAAATGGCCGATCTTTAAAAAAGCTCACTCGTTGATCAATTGCGGAAACTACGTATACCGACTAGGGTGTTGCCTCCTGTCAAAGTGATTGCTAATAAAGGGAGGCAAAACATAAAACACCCGTGCGATGAACTCAAGTCACTCGCAAAATTACTTGCTGCATCTGACCTTAAATGTTATCGCAGTAGACGTAATGTAGGGTGTCGGTTTGATTACATCGAGTTTAGGCCAAGCCGGGTGAATAATTTACCTTCTAACAGCGCCCTTTGCACTAATGAAAATGCGCCGATGGTTTCATTGGTATCAACTTGGCTGGCGAGTATGCGGGTTTTACAGGCAAAACTTTGCAAAGCTTTATCTTCCATTTGCTTTTTAATGCTTGGAAATAAGAAATGCTGAGCTTTAACAATGTCACCTGCAATAATAATCATTTGAGGGTTAAACAGGTTAATAACTGTAGCAATGGCAAGACCCAAGTAATTACCAACGCGCTTGATAACTGCTTGACATAGCTCATCACCATTCAGTGCTGCCTGGCAGATATCTTTAATGGTAACTTCCTGGTCATTTAACTGGTAAGAAGGAAGGGATGTTAACTGGCTAGGGTGACCATGAGCGAGTAACTCTTTAGCTTGGCGAATAATGCTAGGGTTAGAGGCAACAGTCTCTAAGCATCCATAATTACCACAGTTACACTTAGGGCCAAACTCTTCAATAAATATATGGCCTACCTCACCAGCATTTTGGTTACAGCCATAAAACAGCTGCCCGTTAATCATAATTCCTGCCCCGATACCATGCCTTACGCTGATTAATACTGAGTCTTTAATGCCTTGCGAAGCACCAAAGTAGTTTTCTGCGAGGGCCAGGCTGCGGATATCATTATCAACAAATGTTGTTATATTAAATTCTCGCTCAAAAAACTCGACGATTGGAAAGTGTTTAAATTGATAGTGAGGGTTTTCAATAACAATCCCTTTGGTGGGGTCAATTAAACCTGGCATCGCGAGACCGATGCCTAGAATCCGCTGTTGGTTTACTTGACTGTTACTCCTCAATATATCGTGAATGACTTCACATGTCTCTTGGAGGACTGCTTCGGGGTTTTGGTATTTTAGTGTTAGTTTGCGATGGTCGACGACTTCTTTGTTTAAGCGGTTTAGGGTGACTTCCAAAAATCCTCGGCCCAGTTTGGTTGAGATGATATAGAATCGCTCTTTATTTGTGGCTAATAATGTTGGACGTCGCCCACCGGTTGACTCTTCCTGAGAAACCTCTTGGACTAAACCTGCATTAATCAGCTGTCGTG
Organism: Zooshikella ganghwensis DSM 15267; assembly: GCF_000428585.1. Lineage (GTDB taxonomy): Bacteria > Pseudomonadota > Gammaproteobacteria > Pseudomonadales > Zooshikellaceae > Zooshikella > Zooshikella ganghwensis. The sequence goes on from NZ_AUAF01000080.1 coordinate 13,298, forward strand.
TGATCTTAGTGACACTAGCAGCCGCCAAACTAGTCACTTCTACTAGACGGGTTCGTGAAATTGGACCATCGTAATTGATCGTGCGATAAATCGTTGCCGTATTTAGCTGCCTAACAAGATCAATATTGCCTTTAATAAAGGGAGCCATAAACCTCAGTATTTTTTACAAATGTTAAGTTTAAAGCAAATAGAGTCTTTTTTGCCTTTATTTTACCGTGTTATGCCACTGTCCAGCACTTACCGCGGCTGTTACATTTAAACTATTATCAAAAATTGCTAAATCAGCACTATAGCCTGGTGCAATCTTGCCAAGATGATGACCCTGGTTTATTGCTTTGGCCGGGTAGAGTGTAGCCATTCTTAATGCTTCGGCGAGTTCTATACCCACATGGTTCACACAATTAATAATTGCATTATTCATGGTTAATGCAGATCCGCCAATAGTACCATCTTCTGCAATACACTGACCATTTTTAACTTGAATGTTATGAGGTCCCAGTTTGAATGCTGTCATATTTGTGCCTGCGGGTGAAACCGCATCGGTCACTAAAAATAGATGTTGATGCTTTAATTTTTTGGCCAGTTTAACGAGTGGGTAGTCAACATGAACTCCATCAACAATAATTCCAGCAAAAACGTTTGGATTATCTAAAATCGCTGCTGCTAAGCCTGGTGTTCGTGCAGAGATGGAAGGCATTGCATTAAACAAGTGAGTAGCCATTGATATGCCTGCTTGAAATGCATGTTGTGCCGTGTTGTAGTCAGAAAGGCTATGTCCTGCAGAAACAGTAATATTATTTTTTATAAGTAATTGAATAATTTCTGCAGTGGTTAATTCTGGTGCGAGTGTAACAACTTTTAATGTATCGCCACCATAGTCTGCCATGAGCTTTATCATATCAAGATCGTAAGGACGAATTTGATCAGGATCATGAATACCCTTTTTTTGGCGGTTAATATAAGGACCTTCTAAATGCAAACCAAGAACAGATGAGTGATTTTGTTTGTAATTTTTTACTGTTTCCAGTGCGTGCTTTATTTGTGCATCATTCGCAGTAATCAGTGTTGCTAAATAATGGGTAGTACCATGGCGCAGGTTTGTTTTGTGCATAATATCGAGTGTTTCTGCGCTTATATCATCATTGAATAGACGGCCACCACAACCGTTTAATTGTAGATCAATAAATCCTGGTGAGACGTTAAGTCCTTGTAAGTCAATTTTCTTAATGTCATTGGGTAGTGTACTTGTTGGTACTAAGGATTTAATTAATGCGTTTTCAATGACAACCGCATGCTGCTCGAGAGTTTCTTCACTGGTAAAAATGCGTCCATTAATGAGTGCGTACATACTGCATTTTCTCGTAATAAAATTAATATTGACAGATAATTTCAGCTTCTAGTTTTTGGTAATACGTGAGTGTTTTGACTTTCAGTTCTTGAGCGGCATCATGGTCGCAAGTAATGATCGCTTTGGGGTGAAGCTGTATAGCGGTAACAGGCCACTGGTGACTTACAGCACCTTCAACGGCATGTTGGACTGCATCGGCTTTATTGCTACCAGTTGCCATAATCAGCAACTCTTTGGCGTCAAGTAGCGTACCAATTCCAACAGTGAGTGCGAGCTTTGGAACGGCGTTCAGATCATCATCAAAAAAACGTGCATTTGCCTGTCGTGTTTCGTCGGTTAGCGTTTTAATGCGTGTTCTAGATGCTAATGATGAACCTGGCTCATTAAAGGCAATATGTCCATCAGAACCAACTCCGCCCAGAAACAAATGTACTCCGCCAAACTGGCTGATTGTTTGCTCATAACGTTTACATTCAGCATCCAGGTCAGATGTATTTCCATTTGGAATATGAGTGTTTTCCTCAAGAATATCAATATGCCGAAAGAAGTTCTGTTGCATATAAAAGTGATAACTTTGCGGATGATCCCACGCCAGGCCAACATATTCATCCATGTTGAAGGTAATGACGTGCTTAAAGCTTACCTTTTGCTGTTGGTAGGCTTCTATCAATAATCGATAAATCCCGAGAGGGGTGCCTCCAGTAGGCAGGCCAAGAATAAAGGGATGTTGTTGAGTAGGCTTAAACTGATTAATGCTCTCAATAATGTAGTGAGCTACCCAGTGGCTGACATTAGTAGATCTCGGCAAAGGTATCAGGCGCATAGTGTTACCTCAGTGAAACAGATATCTTTATTCGTGTTGAGAAAAAAGTTAATGCAAATAAGTCTGTCATAGTGGTGTTAATACAATTAAGACAATAGGGATATGTCATTTATTTTACGCAGATCAAGTAAATTTGTAAAACTTATTTTGCAAAGAAAAAAAAGTTGGTGTAAGGTAATGTGAGGGTATATTCCAAAAAAATTGCGAAAATTGGCTTAACTTTCCCTTTGCAGTGACGGGAGGTAACGATGAATATTCTTGGTTGGTTTCAGGGGTTAGGGCGAGCATTAATGTTGCCCATAGCCGTATTACCAGTAGCTGGTCTTTTACTACGGTTGGGGGCTACAGATGTATTTGACATACCTTTTCTCTTTAAGGCAGGTGAAGCAATATTTGCAAACCTACCACTAATTTTTGCTATTGGTGTGGCAATTGGCTTTTCTAAAGATGGTCAAGGTGCTGCAGCATTAGCGGGTGGGGTAGGCTATTTAGTACTCACTACGGCAATGTCCACAATCAATGAGCATATTGATATGGGGGTGTTGGCAGGTATTTTAATGGGGGTTGTGGCGGGTTTAAGTTATAACCGATTTAACAGCTTAAAATTGCCTGATTATTTAGCATTCTTTGGGGGTAAACGATCGGTTCCTATTATCACTGCAGCTATTGGCTGTATTTTAGCGGTGTTGTTTGGCTACATATGGCCGCCAATCCAGCATGGCATAGATATGGTGGGTAACTGGATAACAGGATCTGGCGCCGTAGGTGCTTTTGTTTATGGTACCGCTAACCGTTTGTTGATTCCTACAGGCCTTCATCATGTACTCAACAACTTGGTGTGGTTTGTATTTGGCTCTTTCCCAGGTGCTGGCGGGGAGGTTGTTAATGGTGACTTGCATCGTTTCTTTGCGGGTGACCCAACAGCTGGAGCATTTATGACAGGCTTTTACCCAGTAATGATGTTTGGTTTGCCAGCAGCCTGTTTGGCTATGTATACCACAGCGAAACAAGCGAATCGTAAAAAGGTTGCTGGGATACTGCTAGGGGTAGGCTTGACCTCTTTTCTGACTGGTGTAACTGAACCTGTTGAGTTTATCTTCATGTTCTTAGCACCTGTCTTGTATCTCATTCATGCATTACTGACTGGTTTATCTCTAGCGGTCTGTAGCCTTTTGGATATCCGACACGGTTTTGCTTTTTCGGCTGGTGCAATTGACTATGGCTTGAACTTTGGTCTAGCTAATAAAGGCGCTTGGTTAATTCCTCTGGGTCTGGTTTGGTTTGTTCTTTATTACGTGCTATTTGTTTTTGCAATCAAGCGCTTCAATTTAAAAACGCCTGGTCGAGAAGACGAAAATGATTTGAATCAGAATCAGCCATTAGCAGGGTCTAGTACCAGTGCTGCAGTTAGTTATTTGATGGCGCTCGGTGGGCATGACAATGTCACTCAGATTGATGCGTGTTTGACTCGATTAAGGCTTACAGTAAAAGACCAAGGCTTAGTTGAGGAAAAGACACTGGAAGCGTTGGGTGCTAAAGGTATCGTTAAGCTCGGTACAAAAAATGTACAAGTCATTATTGGTCCTCAGGCCGCTATACTTGCTGATGAAATGAGAGCAATACCTGCAGATGTTGCTGTAGGTCATTCAGAAGTCAGCAGTTCCGAGGCTGAGCATGGTACTGAAAAAGAGAGTAGTTCAATGAATAGTCAGCAAGCGAGAGAAGGTCAGACTGTACTCGTAGCACCTGTGACAGGAGAGATTATTGCTATTGAAGATGTGCCTGATCCTGTATTTGCGCAAAAAATGGCAGGAGATGGTATAGCGATCAATCCAACAGGAGATACACTTGTTGCACCTTGTGAGGGAGTGATTGGCAAAATATTCCGGACTAATCATGCTTTCACATTGACAACTGATGCTGGAGTTGAATTATTTGTCCATTTTGGTGTTGATACGGTGAATTTAAAAGGTGAAGGATTCGAGAGGCTCATAGAAGAAAATACTCGGGTAAAACCTGGAGACCCAGTTATTCGCTTGAATTTGCCGCTTTTACAAAAGACAGCCGTGTCAGTTGTTACGCCTGTCGTGATCTCAAATGTAGATCAGTTTGCTTCATTGGAGAAAAAGACTGGACAAGTTACGGCAGGAAAGGAACCTGTACTGGTTCTTAACCATTAAGGTCTTATGACTAACGTGCTAAATACTTATTGTTATTCAATGAGTTAAGAGGTTGAATATTACCAGTTTGGATTTTGTGATTATTACTGATGCTGGACCAGAGTAGGCAAGGAGTATATGTACTATTTCTTGGAAATGTATCAGTAATTGCTGATATGATAGCAAGCTCCAAGCACGTGAAATGTTTCTTAACCCTGCAGTTGTGAACCGCTTGATAGTTGTTGGTATCGGTATTGCTGTCAGCGGGAAACTGCACTTTTAACCGCGCCTTCTGGCGCGGTCTTTTTTTGCGTTGCAAATAAAAGTAATTATAAGCTTATAGCAGTTTTTTAAACTGCTGAAACGTTGCTGCACTTTATAAGCAAAGAGATAGGATGAAAGGGGAAACAGATAAGGAAGATCAAGGCAGACGCTATAATCCACCTTGATTAGCAAATGCTATTTGTCACAGACTACATACTAAAATGTGCTTTTGAAAAGCTAACGCGTTCCTCTACGCTTGTATGCGGTTTTTGAATACCTTCAACTTTCTTTAACCTTGGGACCAGCCCTATACCATTGGCAACTTGTATGGCAAGTCCAGGGCGAGCATTAAGTTCTAAAAGAAGAGGTCCTACTTCTTTATCAAGCACAATATCTGCACCTAAATAGCCTAGCCCAGTCATTTCGTAGCAAGATGAAGCAAGGTGAAGGATAACTTCCCAGTCAGGTACTTGCAGAGAGTCGAATCCAAAACCTGTATCTGGGTGCTTGTGGATTGGACGGCCTTTTTGCACAGCCAGCAGCGCTTTGCCAGTACCAAGATCTAGACCAACGCCTACTGCACCCTGATGAAGGTTTGCTTTACCATCAGATGCATGAGTCGAAAGCCTCAGCATGGCCATTACAGGATAACCCTTAAAGACAATCATCCTTATATCAGGCACACCCTCATAGCTGTAGTTATCAAAAACGGGAGCAAAATTAACCAGTGACTCGATCATCGAGACATCAGGCTTTCCACCCAAACTATGAAGGCCACTTAGCGTATTCGAAACATGCCGCATAACATCGTTAAGAGACAGTTCTTCTCCGCTTGTTTTGACAAATAAGCCATTTCTTTTGCCTGAAATAACTAAGATCCCCTTACCTCCGCTTCCTTGTGCGGGTTTTATGGCAAACCCCTGGTAAGGCTCAAGGATGCGCCCAAGCTCTCTCACTTGATATTGGTATTCAACGACTCCAAGGAGTTTTGTGGTCGCTACATTATATTTTTCAGCTACGATTTTAGTTTTGAGCTTATTATCCACATAAGGGTATAAGTGCCTTGGGTTATAGCGTGAAATGTAACTTACATTACGCTTATTCATTCCCAATATACCCTTAGCGCGGATTTTACTCGGCCAAGTAAAAAACATTGTTAATTCTCTGCTAAGGGTTGGAAACGGCGAAGTTCGGTTAAGCGGTAGCCGGTATACTGGCCAAGCATCAAAATACCACCTAGTAATGCGAGTAATAATTCAGGAAAGTTAAACGTTAGGTGCTCAATGTATGTGTTTGTCATTGATAGGTAAGCCAAAGTAGCAACCAGCAAACTGCCACCACCCTGAATAAAGACTTCTTTGGGGCCTTCCTCTTCCCATAAGATTGACATTCTTTCAATGGTCCAAGCGAGGATAATCATTGGAAAGAATGTTACTTTCATGACTTCACTGAAGCCAAGCTTATAACTGAGAATGCTCATACCTGCCATGATTCCTATAACCACAATGACGACAGCAGATATCCTGGCAACGAGTAGCAAGTTGAGGTGGCTGAGGTAGTAGCGGATAAATAAGCCTATGCTGACAATGATGAGGAAGATAGCTAAGCCAGTCACCAAACTGGTTTCGATAAATGCTATGGCAATAAGGATTGGCATGAATGTGCCTGATGTGCGAATACCCACGATGATTCGCATTAATACAACAATCAGCGCACCAATAGGTACTAGCAGTATTGATTTGAAAATATTTTGTTGTTCAATCGGTAAACTATAAATAGAGAAGTCAACCAAAGCGGCTTTGGCGTTGGCTTTTTCAACTAATGTTCTGGAATTGGCGGGTTGAGTACTTTCGATAATAGAAAATGATACGTTGGAGTTTTCTCCGCCTTCTACATCCAGTAACGATTTTCCTCCTCTTTGCCAGAGTACAAAATGATTAGGAATACCTCGTTCAGCGGTTAGAGGGTCAAAAATAACCCAGTGATCATTTTCAAACACTTCAATTAGTGTTGTTAGTTTTTGGTTGCGTCGGCCATCTTCAAGAAAGAGCCCTCGAGCAATGCGTGCTGGGATTTTAGCTTGGGCAAGGGTGTCGAGGGCAACTTTAACTTTTCGGGAAGAGGTGTTTTTATTCCCCAATAAGAGAGATATGTCCTCCATGGGTCTGGGTTCATTAATCAAGCGCATTAGCTCAGCAGCAAATGTGCTGGGTGAGGCGGAGCGTTGATAGACAAAATTAACTAGGTTGTTAATGGCTGTTTTTTGTGCAGACTCCAGCTCTGGTGGTGATGGCTCTGGAGGGGGAGTAGCCTCAATCTCTTGCTGATGACGAGTACCTTCATACACCTGTAGCTTATAGTAAAGCACCTGACGGCCCGTTGCATTGCGAGTTGCCCATTGGGCACGACGTTGTTGCGTATTATTATCCCAGCCAAAGCCATATCCAGAAGAAGTAAAATCTTCATCAAGTACAGTCATTTTGGGAGGGTTATGAGGTAAGGCAAAAGATACGATTACAGGTTCGTCTTTTGCTTGAAACTCTATTTTGGCTTCAACGGTCCAAAGCGCCCTTCGTTCACCTGGTAGTAAAGGAAATTCAAGAACACTATTTTTATAAATGGTTAAACCTATGCCAATAAAGATAAGAATAAAGGCAAATAAATAGACCTGAACTTTGGATGACATTTATGGCTTTCCGTTTGCGGTTTGATCTGGAGTACTATTTTTGTTGGACTCTTTGGCTGGTTTGCTTGAAGGTTTAGGCTTAGCAGGTGGTAGCGGTTTAGACTGCGGCTCATTCTCAGTTGCATCTTTAGGTGTCGGTGCTGGCTCAGCTTTAGATTTAGCTTTATCTTTTGTGGCCTTTGTTGCAGGCTTTTGAGAGCTGCTGGGTTTGGAGGCTGCTGTTTGGTTTTCACTCCGGTTCTCGGCGACACTTTCAGTGATGACAGGTTTTTTTGATAGCTTTTTACTGACATCAACAACGGCAATGTCTTTAAGTAGGTTTCGCCCAATAAGTACGGGAAAATCATATTCACTTCGATCGGCTAACGAGAACTCAATTCGTTGGTCAATGGTGCCCAGTCGTAGACGCATTTTTACAGTATAGCGTCGATGTCCATCTGTACCATGCTGTTTTATTCGGATCCGGCGAGCAACTTTGCGGCTCATTTCAACGGTTTCACTTGTTTCGGGGTCAGTGAGTTTGAATTTGACCCAGCGCTCACCATCCCGCTCAAAAGGAGTGATATCAAAAGCGTTAAGAGAGGATGTCGTCGCACCTGTATCAATTCGAGCTTTATAAACAACGCCTGGAGGGTCAAGGGTTACCCATTCAATCTCTCCTACAACATACTTACCACCATGAGCATCTTTGTCTTTGTCGGCAGGACAATAGACGATGGTTTTCTCTGGCTGGGCTGATTGTTCTGCTTTTACCTTGCTTTTCTCATTATCGTCTTCTTTTGTTTTCTCAGGAGGCTCACTGGAACAGTTTTGCATGTTGATGACCACGGGTTGTATGGCATGCTCTGCGGAGTTTGCACTTGAGGTCGTAGCAGCTAATACGAGTACTAACGCGAGTGTTAGCTGGTGGTAGTGTCTCATTAAAGCTCCCTGGTTTTTCATTTGAGCAATCATGGTATCCGCTATTGTTAGAGTCCAGGCTAAACATTCTTCATTATGGGAAAAGGCCAACTATTGGTCCAATGAATCCCTAACTTAGATGTAATGATGTGACTTTTGTTAGGCCACAGGGTTCAGTCATTGGTTACTTATGAGCAAAGGCAACTGCATAATTGTGAAGTATGGTCTATATCGGTGAATGCTTTGCAAATCAACTACACGGGTTGCGACTTATTACACATAATTTGCCGTTTAGTCCGGGCCGCTATTATATCGTTCGTGAATCATTTTTCTGTGTGACTGTTGTCGCTTTTATCGCTATTACAGATTGAAATTTGAACGATAATTCTACTTTGGCGTAGAGTGTATTATGGTTTACCAATTTGTGAATCGTGTTGCTATGACAACTGCTAGCCTAAAGGCTTCCATAACGGTGACGACTTAACTTCGCAATTATAGTTTACCCTTTGCGATCTGACTTAAGGGTGTGGTAGTCAATTGTTAAGGCTTGAAACTATTCATTGTTATGTACCGTTGTAAGACAGTTGGATTTGATTAATTCGTTACGTTTAAATGCTTTTCTAAATACGACTTTGATAGTAGCTTTTCTTTACTTTGGCCTGACACTCGATTCCGAAGTTTTTTTAGATTGACATATTCATTCGTTTACTCATGCCGCTGCTCTGTATTTTAATGAGTTAGTGGGCTCTTGTTTGCCCAAATCTAAACCGGCTAAATGTTTTTTTGACTGGCGCTCAGGAAGTACACTTATCATTGCCGTGGTAAATGCTTCCAGTTGCTGCTTTGGTTCATCCGCGGTGACAACCGCCTCCACCGTTTTTATCAGGGCTTCTGTTTTGATGCGTTCAGTCAAACAGCCAACAGGT
>NZ_AUAF01000081.1 GCF_000428585.1 Zooshikella ganghwensis DSM 15267
GATGACACGCTAGGCAGCGATAACGTTTTCGGGCAATTTGCTTTTGATGATTACCATTGCCTTCTACTTGTTGAGACTGGCAGTGAGGGCAGCTGACGCCATCAGGCCAACGTCTCTGACGAATAAACTGGTAGCATTGCTCATCATTTACCAGTTGTTTGATATTGATCATTCTTTGCTTATTACTGACTTAATTTACCCAAATAGACGTGCATAATACATCTTTGGTTGTATTATATGCTACCCCCTAGGAATCCATATAGAGCCAATATTAAATATGCTGAGCTTTATCTGTATAGCCCTGCTCATAAAGGCTTCTTTATTGATAATGTAAGAATAAAACAACTATAGTTATATATTGATTTTTTTGGTTAAAGCCACACTCAGTGTGGCTTTTTTTGTTTGCCCGGCAAAGCCGGCAACCCAGTGATTCGAGCCTTTTTAGAAAGCGGCATCACGGAGGATGCGAGATATGAGGTAAGCTCAATAGGCAGTTCCCAGGGAGGAGTCAACCGCCATTTAAATTCATAAACATGAAGCGTTGGTGAAGTGCTCGCAGCCCGTTAGTGAGTTACGCCATGCTAAATAATGGGTTTTACAGAGAGTATAAATTGGTGGATATGGCCGCTACGAGAGTAGGCATTTCTGTTTCAATGATCTGAATAATTAATTGCAGGAGCCGTATACGAGATCCGTACGTACTGTTCTGTGAGAGGGATAAGGTGTAAGCCTCACTCTACTCAATATAGGTTATGTGGTACTAAAAAAATGATGTGCTATTTTAAAAGCGCTTTAACATGCTTTAAAAAGAATTAAGTGAATCAGTTCGTTCAATAAATTATATTCGTGATTAATGATAGGATTACACCAAAATCACTATCATTAATGGCAACGGCCTTCAGAAAACAAAATACCCATTACTATCAATTAGATATGTTAATTTTTATTGTATTAATCTGGTTCAAATAGTGAGAATCAGTTAAAATAAATCAGAGTGACGTGCACTAATAGTTGGCTGTAAGGAAAGAATGAATAATCGAACAGGAATGAAAGCTATATTCTTATCGTGGCTCGCTATCGTGCTTATGCTTGTTAGCATTGATTCACACCGATATGATGATGGTATAAACCTTAAGTTAGCGCATTACTTTGCTAAGGTGCTCAGTATTGCTCCAGGCGCTTCAGACTCTGAGCCGTCTTTTAGGTCTCCTAGCACGCTCGATTTAAACGAAGAAAAAGCAATCTTACTGGTTGGTAGTTTATCTGTTGTTTTGGGTTTAATCTCCATCGCTTTAGGATTCCAGTCAATCAAAAAGAAAGAGCATCCAACAGTTTCTTTTGGGGCTATTGGTTTTGGCTTGAGTCCAATTATTTTATTAAACATTATTGCAGCTATTGCCTGTTTTGCTTTAGTCGGACCAGCCGCAGTATGGTACAAAAAACAGTTAATAAGGCGCAAAAGCAAGGACGAGCATTTACTCGCCGCTGAACTTGGTGTTAAGTGACACTATGGATAACAGAGCATTTACTAAATTGATTGATTTCCTGGAGAAAGTGCCGGCGATACATGGAGTTATTGGAAAAGGTTCTGAGGATGATGGACGCTGGTGGGTAAAGTTCGATATCGATATTCACCACCAATTTGCCTGGCATACCGTTCAGGAGTTTGGTCATGTACTAAATTACTTATCCTTGGATGAGCGCTTGCCAACTTCCTTTAATCCAGTATCACCACCGCCATATATGAATGGCGGTCCAGACGAGTACCTGTCTTGGGTTATAGAGTGCCATAACCCAGAGTTTAAACCTGGTACATGTGCTGAGTGGCTAGCAGGCCGTTTGCCAAATCCAGTGGAGGACCTAGAACAATGGTCAGCCTAGTAAAACACGTAGATTATTGAGCTGTTATGTTTTATGGAGTCTTATGCTTAAGTCCTTTTTGGTATTATTGATAGAGATTTATCAAAAGTACATTTCTCCTTATAAGGGATACAGATGTGCGCATGGGGTATTTTATAAGGGTGATTCATGTTCTTGTGCGGTAAGGAAAGTTATCCAACGCCGTGGTTTAATTAGAGGCTACAGCGATATAAGGAATCAATTTGCACGGTGTTCCTACGCATATGAAAGACTGGAGGAAGAAAAAGATAAAAAAAGAAGAAAAAAGGACAATTGGATGGCAGATTGTCTGGAGTTACCATGCAGCGTTAATTATTGTATGCCTTCACCTAAAAAGTGGTGCAAGGGTTCTGATGTTGATGGTTGTGATTTACCTTGTGATTGTTTGTAAGGTGTTTAACATAGCAAAAGGGTCAAACTGACGCCTGGCGGCGCAGTTCTCCTAAGTGTTAGTTGTTATTAGGTCAAGCTATGTATTCTTGTCCAAACTGTAATGAAGAAACATTTTCCATTTTGGATAAGTTTAAATCGTACAGCTTTAAACCGGCTAAGTGTGTCAAATGCGGAGAACTGGCTAGCTCCAAGGGTTGCAACTCTGCACTACCTGTTTTTGTGGGTATGTTTGGTGTGCCTGTGGTTTTGTTTGTGGCGCATATATTAAAATCATGGGCTTCAATTATTTTAGCTTTAATCGTTATTGTTTTGGCATCATGTATTTCCTTTCATAGGGAGCCGATGGCTAAGGTAAATATTGAAAAAGCAAAAAATCAATATTGGTTGGCATTTTACATTCTCTTAATTATTTTAGTTTGGCTTATGTATGATGGTTTTCTTAGATAATACAGTAACTAACAAAGCTATCAACAGGACATTACTTTCGTCACTTAGTTTTTGTGCCTGAATAGTAAATAAATCCAATCAACTACAATTCGTCAGCTATAACGGCGTTAAGTGAATATGGAAGGTATGGATATAAAGAAAAAAAAACTAGTACCATTGATTAGCGCGTTTTTATTTTACGCAGCTAGTATTTATTGCTTTATGTGGGCAGCATCCTCTTTTAGCTTGTCGTTCACAGTTTGTAATGGCGAAAGCAGTATTTTTCATGAAATCCCTCGTTGCCGATGGCCTTCAATAGCAGGTATCGGTTTTTGGGGTTTTGGTATCCTGGGTTTTGCGTTGTTATCCGTATGCATATATCGCATGGTAAAAAAGAATGGCGAAAATACTTAACAAGGCAACGCACATTTCGTGCCTAAAGGTACTCCATTCAGACAACCCAAGCTTTGTTTGTTTTGCTTGGTGATTGCGACATTACGTTGCTTGAGAAGTTATGGATAAGAAAAGAGTCATTGAAAAACTAAGGCGTGGTGCAAAGTCTTTGGAGCCAAAGAAGCTAAATGTGCTTTCAACTCCAATAGACTTTCGTATAGGCTCTATTTTAGAGAAAGAAGGTTTAGTTCCAACCTTCGTAAGGTTTCAACGTACTCCAGTATTTGTGTCGCCAGAAATTTACTTGAATATAGAGCATATTCATCATGCTGAAGTAGCGGCAAAACCGCACCCTAGTCAAGTGGATCGTGTGGCAGTACGTTTTACGCAGCAAGGTATAGAACGAATAAATGCGCTGGTGGGTTATTCAGATTTACCTACACTAGTAATTTATATAAACAATGTTTCGGTAGCTAGTATTTCTATAACATCAAAAATACCTGCGGCTCCTGTTGAATTTAATATATTTGAATCTGATGAAGAGGCTGAGTATTTTGTTAGCCTAGCAAATTCAGTAAAAGCATAACAAGACGATGCGGTTGAATATAGGCATTATGTCTAGTCAAGGAATCGAGTAATGTACGAATCATTTGATGATTACAAAGGGTATATGGAGGAAAATAAAGATAAGTTTCCTAGCCATGTATTTGAGTTTGCCACTGATGTTAACCGCCATCATTTAGATAGTCCACATTCCTTACATGATTCATGGATGACTTCAGTAATAGTCAGGGAAAATAGGAATCCAGAGCGCCCATTTGATCCGGAGCCTACAATTGAAATTGAATTGCTTGGTCAGAAGCATGATCGGTCAATTAACCTAAGTTATTCCGGTATCGAAAGATACACTATCGAAGGGCTAAAGAATCCTTACAATTGGGGTGACACCTATCAAGGTGACATTAGTTGCCATGAGGTGAGGTTAAGTGCAGAAGGTTTTCTCATCCACGAAATACTGTTCGTGTCTGAGTCAAAAATTACTATTGTTTGCAAAGACTTTCAGTGTTCTGAGAGGCTGCACACCTAACAAGTAAAGGCATGCGATGCTTCGCACCCATGCACGTTATTCAACTTAAAGCACTTGGAGCCTCCATGGTTGTTAAAATATGCTTAGTGAAATCGAACAGTTTGTTTTAGGTAACAATCAAGCTCATGATTTGGTTGACCACTACAGAACGTTTGCTGCACTCCTTACCAAAGCGCTATGAGGTAACATGTTCTGGAAGAAGAAAGATACATATAAGCTCATTCCGGTTCTTCCGACCAGTCATCGCAACATATTTATTAGGGCAATAGAGATTTCGACTGATCCAATAGTGTTGATAAATAATAAAATTATTAAAGATTATTCTGAGGCTGGAATGTTGACACGTAGACACATACTAGAGTGCCATTCAATTGAAGTAAGAGATAGAGTGGTTGGAGTTGTTGGGTTTCATGATCACCCAAAAGAAATGTGGATAAATGAAAACTATCGAGAGTTTGCATGTTATTGCGAAGGCATGCATTGGCTCACCATTCAGGGACCAGCTTCTTAAACAGGGGGTAGGGGCGCCGCAGAAAAAACGTGCGACTGGGACGTTATGTTTGAAAAGTTATGAAAAAATTAGTTTTTCTCTTCATATTTTTATTTGGTGTGTGTTCTATATCACCACTATTCCTCTATTGGTATGGCTTGTCATATATTAATGAGGAGTTTGAGCCATCTAATATTCGACTATCTCCAGAGTTAGAGCAGAAGATATGGGATAAGGAAAGAGAGGTCGGAAAGCCAAGAGTAAAACCAGTAACGCCCTACGGTTATATCGCATTTATATATTGTAATGTGAATGCTGATCTTAACTCCCCTGAGTGTTTGGAAAAATATCCTGGGCTGAGAACTAGCGCTTTAGCTATAAAGTCACAGGTAGCTCAGCAAGTGAGAGGTGAAGGCAATATTGTATGGCATTTGTCATGGATATCCTCTTCAATTTGGGTTACTCGCAATTGGGATATTCATCAAATATTGGCAACTTATAATAAATCAAGTACATAACAGGTTGTTCATGCTGATGCCTGGCAGCGAAACCCAACGCAATGATTATGTGTCACTATGAATTTGGATCGAATGTGTCCCCTCGGCTAGCGTGCGTGACTCCCCCTAGCCCTTGCTGTTAGCCTTTTCCTCCATCGTTAATGGTTCAGGAGAAGCACTATGGAAGCCGATTCATCCCCAGATGTCCCTTTAACTTTGGAAGCCGTCAAGGCTAAATTTGAAGCCTGGCGGCAGCGTCCTAAACCCCGTAAACCCTTCCCTAATGCATTATGGCATGATGTCTTTCGACTGCAGGAGCAGTATAAACTCACGAAGATATTAACCACATTACGTCTTACTCGTGCTCAGTTTATGCATAAGCGTGCGGTGTTACTGGGGGGACCCGATTGTCTTGCAGAGAAAGCGCCACCTAAACCATCGCCATCATGTGCATCTGTGACGACTGATTTTATTAGTGTGGATCTTGCCGCGACAGGTGTGGTCAATCATCAGGATAACAAGCCGTCAGTATCACCGATGGTGTTTGGGATTGAGTTAACCCGTCCTGATGGCACCGTATTAAAAATCCATCAATTACCGACCAGTGCCGTGGATGCTTTAATTCATCATTTTATTGCGTAATTATGTTGCAATTAACGCCTCATCATCGTTTATTATTAGCGGTAAACCCTGTGGACTTTCGTAAAGGTATCGATAGCTTAATTGCACTGTGTCAGCAGCATTTAAAGGAAGATGCGTATAGCGGGACTATTTTTGTCTTTACCAATAAACGACGAATTGCGGTTAAATTATTAGTGTACGATGGCCAAGGGTTTTGGTTATGTATGAAACGCTTTTCACAAGGCCAATTAAAATGGTGGCCTAAAGCGGGCATGCGCACGTACACCCTTAATGCACAAGCCTTACAGGTGCTGCTGTATCAAGGCCATCCACAGCGCGCAGCCATGAGTGACGACTGGAAGCCTATTATCGCTCAATAATTGTGTGTATTTTTTAAATTAATTTAATTTTTTTAATTAAGCCGCTAAATCCTCCTGGGGATTATTCATCGAATTTAAGGTTTCCTGATAACACCACGGTAACCATTGCTTAGGTGATTGTTTAACGTATTGCGCATGGCTTTGTAGATCGGTTAAATAATCAATGGGATTAATCCCATTATGTAATGCGGTATGAATCACTGACATGAGGACACTCCCTACATGACCGCCATTAAGCGTTTTATAAAACAGGCTATTATTGCGTACCCGAATGGCTAGCTTTAAGGCCCGTTCGACGCGATTAGTATCCAAGGGTACACCTTCATGGGTTAAAAAACGTGTTAGCGTTTGCCAATGCTTTAACCAATAATGGTAGCTTTTGCCTAAAGGGCTATTGGGTTCCGCTTTACGTTCAACTATTTGCTGCTCCATCCAGGCTTTGAGGTTAGCCATCAATGGCCCACTGTGCTCTTGGTGATACGCCAGTCGCGCTTTAGGAGATAAGTTAGCCTGTTGGCACTTGTCTTCGTGGGCGTAGACGGCACTGATGGTATCCAGAACCCTTGTGGCTTGGTCAGGATAATAGCTTTCTAAATCGATAAAATTACGCCTGCCATGCACCAGGCAATGGCAAACAATAGTGGTGATGGCATCACCCACCTGATTGCTCTTTAACGCATCGCAGGCTTGCATGACAGGGGGTAAGGAGTCATCCCGTTGTGCTAATACTTCACTTAAGTTTTCACCCGCATGGTTCAGACTGGTGATAAAGATATAGAGAGGATGATTACTATAGTCGCCCACCAGTGCTGTGGTATAGGTACCTTTACGGTCAGGGCGTTGGGGATCATGCTCTTTTTGAGTTTTCACCGAGAGAATCCGTGCCCAGGTGTCATCCTGATAAATACAGGGGCTTTGTGCCAGGTAATAGACCAACAGATGGTAAATTGGCAGGATGGTTTGATACACCTCCACACAACGCTCCCATTGCGTGGTATCGGGTAATGGCACGCCAGTTTGCAGTTGCCATTGGGCTAACCGGTATAAGGGTAACCCTAACTGATACTTTAACACCGCAATCACCGCTTTACTGCGTTCGTCGTATTTATCGACAATGCCTGGTGGTAGCGAAGCTTTAAAGACTTCACCGCAAACTGCACAGCGTAAGCGTTGTCGTTCATAACGATAAGCTTCAAACAGCTGTCCGCCTTCAATACGAATAAATACACCTGGTGTCTTCAGCTGATAAAGGCGGCCACTACACTGTAAAGGACAAGGATCACCTGCGGTATAGTCAGGATGGTTCAGAGCAATGGTTTCTGCAGCGGTATAGGCATCTGCTACAACACGTCCATGACCTTTAATTTTAGAAGGCTGTTTATCAGTCATAGCACCATCATCATTAGCTGCCTCAGTGGTTACTGTCTCTGCAGATGTGATGTCTGGATCAGCTTCAGGTTGAGGTCGATGACGTTTCTCTGTTTGTATCGCAAACACTTTTTTCAGGGTATTAATGCTGATTTTTGAGAAGGTGAGTTTTTGCTGAAGCCATAAACAGAGATCCAACACGCCTATGACGAGGTTTTTATGGTCCTGACTTAATGATGAGGCCGTAATAGCCTGCTGGAGGTCCTGGTAAGCTTCAGGGGATAAGGTTTCAATCTTGGGTTGCTTCATACAACATAAACGGCTATTTATGAAATGAATGCAGCGTACTAGACAGACAGAGAACTGAGTAAGAAGACATTAGCGGTATAAAGTGTACGTTATTGACTGTAACTGTATGATTGATATGGGTACGTTTTAATCAATCACCACAAAATTGGGTACTACTAGAAAGTCATGCGATGGATCAATTGATTTGTCACACATAAGTATATGAAATGAATAATGTAATATGCTAATATACATCAACAGTAGTAGTAATATCATGGATTTTAGACAATGGTACAATATCAAGGCAGTTGTTGTATTAATTTATCATGGATATACCCTATTCATAGTCACCACCCCTCAAAAAATCATTTAAAACACAAGTTCTAACTGTGTTTAGCTAGTCAATATTATTTGATTAAAAAATAATAATCATTTACTGACTATTTTGATTCAGTATTCGTTGTTGCATCAAAAAAACGGAACAAACTCGTAAGGAACTATGATTAATGAATAAACGACGATATTTGGCATGTGCTATAGGTGCACTAGCCATCCTAACCTCTGGTTGTGTGTTTAAACCCCGCGTGATACCTGGTATGGATGAACTGGAAGCCCTTTGTCTTAAGGATGCTGGGGCTATTGTTAATGGGATTGAGAAGGTGGATGGGTATTATCTAAGTACCACCAAAGAGTGTGCTGCATGTGTGACTTTGATCGGTACAGGGCAGTATGATTTTATCGAATTTGAGCATGATAAAGATAGATCAGGTACACCGGTACAAGGCCAACCATTTGGGTATTACATCGCTTATAAAGCCCCCAAAGGTGACCCTAACTGTAATGAATACTTTCAACGAGACCTTGAAAGAAAAAAAGGTTCCTCTTATTACAAAGATTTTTATAAAAAAAATTGTATAGCCACAAAAAAAATAGATGCCTTTAGAAGTAAATATTTGTATGCGTCAACAGGTGAGATATGGATAAACAATAAGATTGAAGGATATGAAATATATAGATCCGTAGATAAAGTAGTCAATATTAAATCAAAAGAATTATTAGGCCAGTACACTAGCTACCTACTAACACCATACAGTCTATTTAAACGACCTGAAAGCTATATGACATTACAGTGTTCTGGAATTAATAAGTTTAAATATAAATCAATTAAAAAACCGATAGATACTTGGGTATTTGGAAAATAATTGTTATGAGTAGTAATCAAGTAAATACAGAAAAAGCGTACCAAGCAGCATTATTAGCTGATGCAGCCTATATTAATATCAAAGATGAAGACTTAAATGAAGATCGAAGCATCAAATCGGAAAGAAGGGAAACAGCAAATAAATTTATCGAAGCAAGAGGTTTTACAAAAGAGCAACTAGAGAGCTTTGCAAAACGTTATACTATTAAACATATCCAACTAAATACGACAACAGGCTTTGCAGGTACAGTTTTCATTGATACGGAAAATGATAACCAACCAATAGTGGTATTTCGTGGTACTGAACCACTATCTGATTTGGGCGCTGACTTAGTTCAAGATATATTTGTTGCCTTTGGCCTATCCGATACCTTTACAGTTGGAAACCTATTCCAAAAAGGTGTAGTCAACAAATTTTTAAAGGATGCAGAACTAATCAACGATGATGAAGAAATTATTACTAATAAGAAAGTAAAAATAGTGGGCCATTCTTTAGGTGGTCACTTGGCCACCCTGGCTAGTTTTAAATACCCGACAATGGTTGATGAAACCTACACATTTAATGGTGCTGGCTTGGGGCTTATTACATTAGATACATTGTATGCCGAAATTAGAAAATACTATAGAGAAGTAACAGATCAGCCTACTCTAGACACTAAAAAAGTGTTCAATATATATGCAGAGGCTGGTACTAGCTTTACTGCAAATGGATTAAGTTTTACCCGTCCAGGCCCTCATATTGCGGCTTATATTGAAAGTCAGCCAGGCGTATTTGATTTTACCAATGCTATCTCTGCTGGTAATCACTCAATGATCAATTTGGTTAATTCACTTTCTGTACAGCGAATCATTCATAAATTAAATCCTAACTTATCTTTTGGCCAGATTAATGAATTGATGAGCTTTGCTTCGAATAAAGAAATTGAAGGACGCTTGTATGACGGCACGCCAGATAAAGAAGATATGAGTAAAGCGGCTGAGTCTTTAGATAAAATTATGCACCATCTCAGCACAATGCTTGGTGGCGGCTTCAAAAATTATACCAGTATCAATGATACAGATGCTTTTTACAATAAACTGGTGGAAGATTTTGGCGAAACGCCTCCGTTTACCATCGAGCCTATGTATAAACTTAATGATAAAGTGGATCAGCTTATTACTGACTTTGGTGAAGAAGTAATAGGTAAAGTGACGCGCTACAGCCTGATGAACCTCTCACCTTTTATCGTTATTCCTAAAAACGCTGATTATAACCAAGGTATTTTTGCCGATGATAACTACGAATGGGACGGCAGCTTTTCCGAGGAAATGATTGTTCAGCGGGCTAAATTCATGGAAAAGGTCCTCATCCGTAATGTCCAACAACTGGCAAATGATGAGGCTGTGGGGGATGATGATGTAATGTATGTTGACCACTGGTTTGAAGGTAAAACCAATACATTAGGTGAAGTACAAGGTGTAACAACATTACGGGGTGGTAAGGCATCAGAAAACCCACTAAATGCTAAACAGGTTGTATTTGGTAACCTGGACAGTAACAACCTATCAGGGGGCAATAAAGAGGATAAGCTGTTCGGTATGGACGGTGATGATAACCTCCATGGTCGTGATGGTGATGACCTCCTGCAAGGTCACATTGGGAATGATGTGATTGATGGTGGTAAGGGTAACGATATTTTGCAAGGTGGTGAAGGTAATGACCACTACATTTATACCACGGGTGATGGACATGATGTCATTGAAGATAACCAAGGTAACAACACCCTCGTCATTAATGGTAAACAAGTACGTACGTTAACGGCCATCAATGATGAACAAAGTATCTACCAGGATAAAAATGATAATTACTACTTAATGGATGGTAATGATTTAATTGTCTGTCCTGCGGGTGGTGGAACCATCACCATTAAAAATTTTCAACCCGTTAATTTTAGCCTTGAAATTAAGCCCAAAGAAGAAATCCAACCTGAGTCCATTCCAAATAATCATCTTCTTATCAATACTGAAGATGATGCGCCCAATGGTACCTCCTTATCTTCCTTGCTTGAGGAAAATAATAATACTACCTCAATGGTTTATAACGCTGAAGCGTTTAAACGTAGTATGAATTTGAGTACGGATCTAGCATCAAAGTGGGATGCTATTAACTGGAAAACGACAAATAACTCACGCCTTTCCTATAGAGAAACCATTTCGCGCTTTAAATTCCTTTCCTTTCGAGGAAGCACACAAGCAGATCAATTAAATGGCGATGATCTTACGAATTATCTGTATGGTCATGACGGAAATGACCAAATATATGGTCTTGGAGGACATGATGTCATCAACGGTGGTGCAGGAAGTGACTATCTCGTTGGTGGCGAGGGCGATGACAGCATAGCAGGTCAAAGTAACCAGTCTCAGGATAAACCTGATGATGCTAATACTATTTTTGGTAATGGCGGTGATGATCAAATTGGTGGTGGATCTTATACTGATGTTATTGACGGTGGTGCTGACAGTGACTTTATCTCTGGTTATACAGGCGACGATAAGATATCTGGAGGGACCGGTATTGACTTTATTGCGGGTGATTCCTTCTCTGTTCTTCGTGCTTACTACCCAGAGCGAAACAGCGTAGTAGCATCCTTTTACGGTCTAAACAACAAAGATGACAAATATACGTATAATGATGTGATATCCGGTGGAGATGGTGATGATACCATCTATGGTGAGATAGGCGATGACATTATCAGTGGTGATGCAGGTGCAGATGTTATTTTTGGTGACCGCTCTATCAACGCTGACCTAAATGTTAGCTCTTCAGCATTAATAACGGATAATTTTGCTTGGAAAGCAGGAAAACAACCAGGAGCCCTTCCCGTCGAACTTCATGGTGATGATATTTTATCTGGTGGGGATGGTGAGGATGTCATTGTGGGTAATGGAGGTGATGACCGCCTTTACGGTGGTAGCGGTTCTGACCGGTTATATGGTGACAGTCATACAGAAAATAGCGAACTCACTGGCAATGATTATCTCGATGGTGGTGCTGGCTCCGATATGCTTCGTGGAGGCGGTGGAGATGACATCTTAAGAGGGGGTCAAGGAAAGGATTTACTTGCTGGGGAGAAGGGAAATGATCTTTATCTTTTCCAAAGAAATGATGGCATAGATTTTATAGAAGATACGGAAGGGCAAAACACCATTCGCTTAACGAATATTGCATTTGATGACGTAGGCTTTGAGACTTATCAAAGCCCAAATGGTGACTTCCTTATTATTAATCATAAAGAATTAAATATTTTTCATGAAAAAGATGCGTTATTAATTAATGCTTTTGAAAAAGGAACATCCACAGTAAAAAGCGGCGTTGAGGATATGCAAATTGAATTTGCAGACGGTACCCGAAAAACAGTGCTTGAGTTAAGAAATCAACTTGTGCAATCTGAATCTGAATTGCCAACACGTAGCGCACGTCGAGTAAGAAGTGTTGATAATGAGGTATACTTATCTAGCGCTTCAAAAGTCGATGCACTTGTGCAGGCAATGGCTACGTTAGCAACACATGACGCTACAGATATGAGTTCATCACCAACGGTTAATAGCTTACTTAGACCTGTATTAACCACCAGTGCAGTATAAAAACTATCTCACGAATGCATACCCAAAGGATTGGGTATGCCAAAAAGCACCAGCCCTTAACATTCACTGGAATGTGCTCCGGTGTTTTGGGTTTTGATATGTGAATACCTCTTTTAATAGGAGGTTGTCTGAATTAGTGATCCACTAAAAGTAAGTCATGCTAGAGACGTTACGTTGAACTAGGCTCAATGAGCTTTATCGAATGAGAGAGTAATAAAGTCGCCAATCAAATGATCATTAAATCGGTTGAATTTTAGGTAAGCCGCTGACACTCACCAAAAGTCAACGGCGTTAGATTTAGTTAATGGTCTTATTGATAACGAAACTTCACTTCGTAAACATCTTCTCCGACATTGAGTTGTTCGCCAAGTACAGGTACACCATTTTTAAACAGACTTGAATGGTCACGTTTGACGAAGTAGGCTTGTAGTTTCTTACCAGATTGAGTCGTTCTATTACTAGAAGTGGATGCATTACCAAATGATGGCATTTCCCAGTCAGATCCAAAATCAAACTTTGCTCTACCCAAAGGATCAACATACTTAATAGGATTCGATGCTACAAACCCATACAGGTTTATTCCACCCGCTTCCTCCAGAGGGTCGCGCGTTAACCATATACTCTGATGGGGAATATAGAACCGGTAGCCATAATACACCAATCCTGTTTCTTCATCGTAGCGCTTGGTTGAGAACCCATAAGGCTGCTCAAAGGTTCCAGACTTCGCAACGCGCTTACCAAAGGGTTCATAGTGATAACCCGCGACGACTTCATTCGCTTGATTAACCACACCGACAATATTGCCTTTACCATCATAAACATAGTAATAATACTGGCCATTCTCCGTGAGACTAAGCAAACCTCCCACACCACCACTTTTATTGAGTCCCCAGATATATTTACGTTTTACGGTGTTTTCAGCATCACGTTCTTGTAGCGTTAAATTGCCTTCACGTACAAAACGAGTGGTTTGGGTAAGGGTATTATTTTGGTATTGCTTAATTTCAGCTAAAAAGCCTGTGAAGAAATACTTGTACTGTCGCTTATGTTTAACGCCATCCTGATCGGTAAAGGTAATTTCCGTGAGGCGATTTTCTGCATCGTATTTCGCCGTAAATACAGCCCCTTTAATGGTAATACCTTTGATCATATTACCGGCTCTATCAAACTGAGGTGTATTTACGTTGTCGCCTTTTTCCTCAACTAGCTGGTTCAATTCATTAAAACGATTAACCACTAGCTCTTCTTGCTTAAGCGTAGTATCAGCTAAAGGTTTATACTCTTCTTGGGCTAATAGGTTTTGCTCATTGTAGGAAAACTCATAGTAAGTGATGAGTTCAGAGTCACTGGCTTTGTAATCAATGCGCGTAGGACGATTGGCGTTATCAAACTGATAGCGTGTAACCAAATTATTTGGGAACGTTAATTTTTCAACAATATTGCTCTCACCCAGATACTGATAAGAAAATGTGCGATCACCTTGTGTAATGTGTGTTAAACGTCCTTGCGCATCATATTGATAAAGCAGTGTTTGGCCTTGTTCAATCGTCGTTTTTTCAAGCTTACCATCCTGCTTATACTGGTAAGTGATAGTATCGTAGTCCCAAGGACCATCAATAGACGCTAACTGCCCTAAGCTTGTATACGTATACTGGTGGATGCCCACCCCATCAGTTATTGTCGTGACTTGATTTTTTTCATTATAGGTATAGGTGACTTCAGGTGTGTTATCAGAATAACTGATTTTCTGAAGACGCTTTTTATCATCATAGTGATAGGTTGTTTCTATACCGCGTGCATCCTGCTGGGTTTTAATCAGGCGTTGATCATAGGTGTATTGAATCTTACTGCCATCAGCAAATATTTTCTTGATCAGCTGATTCTCGTTATTGAATTCAAAACGGGTGGTATTGTGGTTGGCATCGATTAACGTGATCAGGTTGCTATTGGCATCGTACTCAAAGTGTGTCGCGCCCCCATTGAGATAATTTATGTCTAACTCAGGTGCTGTATAACTCGATTGATCCGACAGGATATATTTAACTAATTGATTACCCATCCTGTCGTACACATAGTCATACGAAAACGCTTGATCTTGCACAGCGGTGATTAAACGTAAATGTTTGTCATAAGAATAGGCAGATGTCTCAGCCTGGGTGGTAGAACTAATTCCTAACGAGGACGCTAGGAGACAATATGTGATGGTTGTTTTATTCATATACTTCCTTAATAAACTACTCAGCAACCAATACATGAGAATAAAATGCCTGATAATTTTAATGTGACATGCATCACATGTCACTAACAAAACAACTCACTTTATTGATTTAACTTATTTTCCTGCGAAGAAAGACGACAGTTTTGGTCTATAGTGCTTACAGCTTAAGGAGAATAAGAAAGAAATTAGAACATTAGTGTGATTAATAATTATTAAACGAGCATACGGTAACCAAAAAAATTGCCGATAACCTGCATACTATCTGTTTGTTTGCCAATTTTGACTCAACCCAACATCAATGGACTTGAAAGGTCGAGAATACCAAAATATCAGGGAGCATTTACTTGAGGCTGTGTACTAATTGACCATAAATGCATCGCAAGGAATTAAATAACACGACTATTGATTTATTATTCAACCAATAGTATTGAAAAATAATACTTTAAAAACAACTTAAATAATATTTTCTACATGTGGGATAATAGACAGCTTCATATCACTAACTATTGAAATTACATATGTACAGAGTCTTATTTTTACTAATTATGCCATTCTTATTATGTTCATGCGTTACAAATATGTTATGGGAAGAGTATACAAACTATACCTTAATAGAGCGTACAGAAGACAAATCATTTTCTGTTGCAATACTAAACCCTAATGAAATAGCAATTTTTAAAGATCTAGGCAGCTCAAGACAAGGTAAAAACAACCCTAAATTTAATGGCTTAGCCTTCATCTATAAATTTAAGCATGTTAACTACAATGATATAAAAGACAAAGTAAAATATGTACATATTAATGAAAAACTGTTCATTTCTTTTAAGGATAAGAAGATTGTGAAGTCCAACGGTGATTTTGAAATTCACTTAAAAGATGGAACTATTCTAAAACCAGAGTATGTTGATGCAACACTAACAAAGCGATCTAAAAATGAACTGGTTTTAAAAAGTTCTAAAATCTCCTTTGAAAGAGATGTCTATATTGACAGTAAAAGACTGACTGATGATTTGACTTTCTTGTATAGAATTCCCTTAACCCCTCTAGCAATTACGGCGGACTTCGCTATGGAAGCAGGAGTAACTGTTGTAACTGTTGTTGCGATCCCTTTTTTGGCTATTTATGCTGCTATCGTCTGCTCTTTGAAAGACTGTTTTTAACGTATCCCCTCTTTTGCAGAGAGGATACAGAGTGACTTAAAATGATGCTATTTATAGAGGTCTGCCAGTCATCCCAGATGATAACAGGAAAATATATGAATTTTGTATTTCCAGAAGCCGAATGGAAAGCATTGGACAACCCTGAAGTTCAGGGCTGGTCTAATGAGGCTTTGGATCAAATTAAATTGTTTGTTAATGGCATTGGCTCGAACGCCTTAATGATTATTCAAGGAGGAAACCTCATCTATCAGTGGGGTGATTGTGCCCGTAAGACCAGTACAGCCTCAATACGCAAAAGCATAATGAGTGCCTTAATAGGTATTGCTGTCGATAGGAAAATGTTGGACCCGAAAAGTTCATTGGCAGAATTAGAGATTGATGATTACTCCCCCCTATCAACATTGGAAAAATCAGCCACAGTTATAAACCTGTTACAGGCACGCTCAGGCATCTACCATCCAGCTGTCTATGATATCAGTCAGGGGCGTCCAGAGCAGAGAGCCTATAGCCCAGGAGAGTTTTGGTTCTACAATAACTGGGATTTCAATGCTCTAGGAAGCATATTTCAGAGCTCTACCTCTATGGGTATTTATGAAGCCTTCCAACACTGGCTGGCTGAACCTTTGGCGATGCAAGATTTTGAGTTATCTGATGGTTTTTTGTTAGAAGGTAAAGAGTCTATCCATCCAGTGTACAAGCTTAAGTTGTCATTACGGGATCTTGCACGCTTTGGACTGCTTTATCTGCAAAAAGGTTGTTGGCGAGATCGCCAGCTTATCTCTGAAGACTGGATAGCAGAAAGTACCACTGCGTATACAGATGTGAGCCTCTATACAGACTGGGTGAACCATTCAGGGCGGGGGTATGGCTATCTTTGGTGGACAGCAACTGCTGAAGGTTTTTCTGAAGAGAGTAATTTAGTGCAACCTTGCTTCTATGCTAGCGGCTATGGCGGTCAGTTTTTAGTGGTGTTTCCCCATATCGATTTAGTCGTGGCACACAATGTCTCTCATGATGTGAAGCACAGTGTTAGTCATCAACAGATGGGAAGGTTGTTGCAGATGATCGTTACAGCGTGTCCCCTAGGTGAAGGTAAGTGAGAACAAAAGTTTTTTTACCACCTACACAGTTGCCGAGGGGACACGTTTGATCAATCAATCATTGAAGTTGCAGGACACACTGATAGCACAGGTGCTCATGCATATAACATGCAACTTTCTGAAAAACGTGCACGTTCTGTAGCAAGCTACTTGGTTAACCAGGGGGTAATGGCAAACCGAGTACGACCAGTTGGTTATGGCCCAGATCGACCAATAGCGAGCAACAGTAACTCACAGGGTCGAGCACAAAATCGCCGTGTTGAAATTAACTTATATGCTATGGAAGGCGTGCAATATCAGTAAGTAATAAACCCTCGCCCAATACGGGCGGGGCAGTCTTTTATTTTTAATAATAAATACCACTTTGACCAGGCCAATCGCATCACGGGCGTTGAAACCAACAAAGATAGCGGTAAATCAACGCAACAGTTCACCTACGACTCATTAAGCCAGTTGTTATCCGCTTCCGGCCAATATGGGAAACTAGGGTTTAGTTATGGCAAAACAGGTAATCGCCTGAGCGCCACAATTGATGCTAGCGAAATACAATTCAACTACATCGCAGGCAGCCAGAAGCTGAAAGAAATTGCGGGTGAAACAGCAACCGCTATTACTCACGAAGCCAATGGTAATATCACCCGCTACGGCGACAAAGCATTTCACTACAATAGTGAAAACCGCTTGGTTCGTGTCAGCCAACGTAATGAGGTTGTGGCGGAATATGTTTACAACCCTGAAGGCTTGCGCACTCAAAAAATCACTCCAAATAAAACCACGCACTATCTTTATGACAGTGCAGGTACGCTGTTGGCCGAGGCAAACAGTGATGGAAGTATTGAGCGGGAATACATCAGTTTAGGCTTAGACCCCGTTGCTTTTGTTGAAGGCAGCAATGCCTACTACATCCATACAGGCCACCTAAACCAACCCCTTGCGGTTACTAACCAACACGCCGAAACGGTTTGGGAAGCGAGTTATAAACCCTTTGGTGAAGTAGCGCTGAACCAGGAACAGGTAACGTTTAATTTAAGGTTCCCAGGCCAGTACCATGATGCTGAAACAGGGCTGTACTACAACAATCAGCGTTATTACTCGCCGGAGCTAGGTCGGTATATCACCAGCGACCCAATTGGGTTAGAGGGTGGCATTAATACTTATGGGTATGTCGGCCAGAACCCGACTAATGCTGTTGATCCCACGGGTGAAGTTGTTTGGTTTGCAATACCTGCAGTTTTATACGCTGCTGATATGGCACTGAGTGCCTATGATGCCTATGAGACAGTTTCAGTCTTAACTGATCCTTGCGCAACAACTGGAGAGAAACTGACGGCAGGAGGTTTATTTGCCGCAGGCTTGATACTTCCAGGGAATGCCCAAGCTTATAAGGCTGGTGGTAAACTTGTTGAAGAAGGTTCAACTGTATTATATCGAGCAGTTTCTAAAGATGAACTTATAGATATTTCTAAGAATGGTTTTCAAATGGGGACTAATTCAATGGGTAATAAATGGTTTGCAGAAAGTGCTGAGGATGCTGCTTCATGGGGAAAAAAATTCTTTGCATGGGATAAAGAGCCTGTTTGGACTTTAAAAGTTACTCTACCTAACTCTACAGCCAGTAAATTCATGAGAACTCCCAGGCTTGACAACATAGGGCCTGCGAGATCGGCTGATGCGGAACTATTAAAGGAGCTTAATGAAAACTCTTCAATTAAAGTATTAATGGGAAATGTTAATCCAAATTAGGAAAAAGCATGAATAAATCAACCGTAGACTTCAAATGGAATGTAGATGCTGATTTCCCATATCCTCATGATCAACAGTTTTATTGTACAGGGTATACAGGTGCTTCAGGTAAAGAAAACATGTTCAGTATTGTTGTAAAACTTATTGATTTTGATGGCAATTCAAAAAATTGTTCTCAAGCAGAGGTATTTGCTTTATTAGAGGAAATGGAGGTTCATTTACCAAAAAAAGGAGAAAGATTTTATTTTACTTCTGGAGATAAAGTTGTAGCTATAGGTAAATCAATAGCAAGAAGCTTTTAAACATAAGCCTAAGGAGCCTATCTATCAGGTAGGCTCATAAACTACAAAACAAATCTCAGAAACTTCAGCAAGCTGATCAAAAATAACCTTTTTCACTTCTTCCCATTTAAGCCCACCTAATCCAGCACCAATTGCTGGAATGGCAACCGACTTAATAGAAAAGTTTTTACATTGAATTACCAAATCTTCTAGACCAGACTGAATATACTCAAGTTTAGATTTACCTCTCCAATGCATTTTGGTTGGAAAATTAACTATATACTTTTTGGAGCCATCAAATTGTTCCTCCGTAATATACACTTTCCCAGTTTCTAGTAATTTCTGTGTACACTGTTGCTTATAGCTTTTAAAGTTTTCAGGAAATCGTTTCTTAAACTCTAAAGCCAACCCTTTACCCATTACACCAACACAATTGACAGGGTTTACAAGGGCTTCAGCATCATCTTCAAAAATATTGCCCTGTTTAAATGTGATCATTTTTTATTCAGCTTAATTGTTTGTTTGAAATCATACATTTTGCAAACTTTATAGTAAACGCCAAACAAGACCACTCACTACATTTACGATAGTGCAGGCACTTTACTGGCTGAAGCTAATAACAATGGGGATATAGAGCGGGAATACAACAGTTTAGGCTTAGACCACGTTGCTTTTGTTGAAGGCAGCAATGCCTACTACATCCATACAGGCCACCTAAACCAACCCCTTTCGGTTACTAACCAATACGCCGAAACGGTTTGGGAAGCGAGTTATAAGCCTTTTGGTACAGTTGATGTACTACAGGAGCAGATTACTTTAAACCTGCGGTTCCCTGGGCAGTACTATGATGTTGAAACAGGGCTGTACTAAAACAATAAACGTTATTACTCACCAATATTAGGCCGCTACATTAGTGTTGATCCTATAGGTCTTGATGCTGGTATCAACGTCTATGGCTATGTCGGCCAGAACCCGACTAATGCTGTCGTCCCAAATCATGGATCCTTAGATGTATCGGGTAGAATAAAACGTTATGGTCCTAATCAAGTGGTGACTGAATAATGAATTACATAAAAGTAAGATGGTTACACTCTAATAAAGACTACCCCTATTTAATTTATAGTGAGCTTTCAGAAGATAGATATGAAACAAGAAAGGTAGAAGTTTTTTTAAATAATGAATACGGGTATGCATCAGAACAGAAAAATACAGCTAAGACAGAGCTAGGTTTAGCCCCTGTCCCAAGTCTTCAGGAGTTGGAAGGTAACCCTGAGTTTGAGGTTGAGAGCCTCACTAAAGAGCAGTTTGAAGATATTTGGATAACCGCTATAAATCAATAAGTTTGTTATTTAGTGTCCCCTCGGTGAAGGTGTGTAAGAGCAAATTTTTAACTCGCACGGTTGCAGAGGGGACACGATCGAATAGAGAAATACGAAGATATTATTGAGCTCGATGACAGTGCAGAAAGTAAGTTAGTCGATCTGGCAGAAGTAGGAGATAGTGATGCCCTATATGTATTGGGCATTGCATATTACGACGGATATCTTCCTCCAAGAAGAACTGATGAGGGAGTAAAGCTCTTAAAAAAGGCTAGTGACTTAGGGCATATTAAAGCGAGGCATGATTTAGCTTGTTTTCACTATTATGGTTTTAATTTGCCAGTCGAATTTCAAAGCTATGAGAAAGCTGTTGAACTATTTGAACTTAACATCAACGAAAACTATGTTCCTTCGTTAGTATTTCTGAGTTCAATGTATCAAAAGGGTGAAGGTGTAGAAGTAGATACAAAAAAGGCTGCAAAGCTTCTAAAATTAGCTATGGACAATGGCTATGTGTCAGAAAGCACGTTACAAGGTCATTAATAATTTCCCGCTCTGTGGGTTTGGATTTGCAACAAGCTGCTGGCCTTTAATGTCGGTGATAGGTATACGGAAGAGTAATTTTGCTTAAGTTCTCCAATATTTTGGCTTGGTTAGTCGGTGGGCTGTTTCTATTATCGTTGTGCTTTCGTGCCTTCGTATATCCGCATATGTATATAGCTCCTGGGGATCCTTACGGCATATCTGATGTTATTGAACTGTTCCTGGGATTACTGTTTATAACGTTAATAGCAGTCGCTGGATTGACTTCTCTATTTCTCCTTGTCAGAGGGCGAGTGGGTGAACGTAAGTCAGGAGTTGTTTTGATTGCATTTTGTGTTGCTCTGATGGTGGCTATAGGGCCTGCTCGTGAACTTGCTTCATCAGTGTGGTAGCGTAGCAAGCAAAACAATCAAACACTTGTCCTTTAATTTGGCGCTATACGAAAAAAGGAAGAATGTGGAATATAATGATGACTATGGAGCCTGTGAAGAAACTTACGTTACTTTATTAGTGTATCCGGGTGAAATTCCTTTTAGTGAGATTTCTTTTACTTTAGGTCTGACACCAACAAGAACATCTAAAAAGCAGGATTTTCCTAGAAAAAGAGTTAATGGTTGGTTCTACTCAACGCAGAAAATTATTCAGTCTAGAGATTGTAGGCGTCATATTGATTTTATTTTGGATCAGATCATCGAGCGCAAAGATGCTGTTCGTTATCTTAAACTAAAAGGTGTGAAAATTGAGATGACTTGTTGTTGGCATTCAGCTTCAGGGCATGGCGGTCCAACAATCTCTCCTTATCAAATGAAAAAGCTGGTAGAATTGGATATTGAAATATGGTGGAATATTTATTTTTCTGATGAAGACTAATTGTATAACAAATAATAGCAAAGGATATTTCGGTGTGTGTTTCTTGTGTTTAATAGTACAAATATTTCAATTCAGAAAAATATCTTTGTTCTAGGTGTTATGCTTATATGGCGCTGTTTGTCAAGATAGTTGTCGCATCAACTAACCTACACTAATGATTTAGCATTTGATTGTTATCAGGGTTAAGCCAAACCCTTTCAATTCGATTCCAATTACGTGTTTGACCTGTCCAGCGTCTTGGATTGGCCAATTTTGCTTTTTCATATACCACCTTACGGTTTTTCAAAATAGCGTGGTCTTTGCCTTCATGGCGTGCTTGAGGGGTCACAAACTGAATCCCACTATGTCGATGCACTTGATTATACCAAGTCACGAAACTTAACA
>NZ_AUAF01000082.1 GCF_000428585.1 Zooshikella ganghwensis DSM 15267
CCAGTCGTTGAATGGGTAAAAGAGTCCCATGAAATCACTCGTAGCATAATACTTGAGGTCGTTGAAAAAGCGGGTAAAGGGTTTAATGTTGTAAAAAAACGCTGGGTTGTTGAGCGTACTTTTTCATGGTTAATCAACTATAGGCGTCATTCTAAAGATTATGAAGTTTTAACGAGAAATAGTGAGGCAATGATTCACATTGCTATGCTGCATATTTTAGTCAAAAGAGTTGCTTAAATTTTGATTTTTAAGACACCTTCTAAAAGTAAAAACAATAAAATCAACCCATGTGTTAAAAACACCTTATATATAAACCGATAGTCTCAAACTCAAAGTGTTGGCTGCGTTTCAAACTGCTTGACTCCATCAGGTATCTGATACCATGCTTGTTTCTCTCTCACCCAAACATGAACAGTTGGCTTAATAATACGAGTATCACTCAACGTACTGGGCTTTAGTTTAATGACATCAGGCTTATCTGGGTCAAAGTGATAAATACGATTACCACAATTTGGACAAAACTTAGCATAGTTTTTATTACCACTATCTGCTAACCGTTCCCACTGTTTCATTTCCCCATAAAAGGAAACAGAGTCAGCGTTAACTACAGCCGTGATACTAAAAGCACTGGTCGACAACTTTTGACACGCTCGACAATGACAAGCTATGACGTGTGTAGGTGGTTCCAACAGTTGATAGGTTACATTACCACATTGGCATGATCCTGTAATAGGATATGAAACATCACTCATGGTGCTCTCCAATAATCATCTCCAAAATCTACCCATAAAGATTTAAGTTCTATTCACCATCGCTACGTTATAATTTAACTGCTTCAGAAGCAACAGCAGAAATCTTAGTGTCAAAACTAGAAATCCCAGAAAGTGTTGCGTTGTGATGCTCTCGTATATATTTTGCTGCTGCATGCTTTTTATCATGTGTCGTATGTGCATCCGCCACGAGCTGAACGTTATAACCTAATGCAGCCGCACGACGTACCGTAGTATCGATACAAAACTCTGAGGCATAACCACAAATTATTAAGTTATCCACGCTCAATGCAGACAAAAGGTCAGCAAGATCAGTTCGTAAAAATGAATCTGGCGTTGTTTTGCGTACTTTATAGTCATTTCCTTCAACCCTGAGGTTAGACTGTAATTTCCATGTTTCACTACTGTACTCCAGTAATGTGTGTGCTTGCTCATGTTGAATGAAAATAACAGGTACATTTGAACATCTTGCCTGATGGGTAATAGCATTTATCCGTTGTATAACTTCATCAGCTTCATAAGGTCTTGGCTCTTTATCAAATAGGATACATTGTACATCAATGACCAATACTGCTGACTTCATAATCAATCTGTCCTAAATTCCAACACTATACATATGAACAGCACGAGTACACAATATCACCACTCTCATGTATTCGCGCTTGCAAGGATGCAATGATAATTTGTCAGTGCAAAATAAACAATTTTGTTTTAACTTTGCCTTTCCAGCATCGCCTGAAAATAGGATAATATTTAACCAAACCTGTTTGATGCAGCAATACTTTCACATGATAAGAGGTATAAGCGCTAACAAATATAGTCAGGAAGTATATCCTGTACTGTGGGTATAAATGAGGAGAGTAAAAAACTGATTGACAGAAGGTTTTTAATCGCAGAAAAGAATTTACATGAAAGTGTATACTCAACGAGCATAATAATTGTTTATAAATTTAAAGCAAAATGCAATAAATTAATAATTTAGAAGACTAAGACACACATGCCTATCTGTATCCATGCCGATGAACATCGTTAATTAAAATAAAGTAACTTTTTATTTAATTATTTTTTCGTTAAAGCAGCTTGATCTTTTCCCATTGAAGGTCTACCACTTACCCCACGGGGCACTTGAGTGATTTTTCCACCTGCTTTAATAAACTCATCGACTTGAGCTTCAATAGACTGATGAGTTTCAACAGAATCATTTACCTTTACTTTCTTACGAGGCATCTTCATTCTCACATATTAATCGTTAAATTCGTACTAAGTATAGTATAGGATTATAATTAATACAGAAGATAGATGAATGCTTGATAAATAATTATTTTACGAGGGCCTGTTAACACTTAAAGAAATCATAACCCTTATTAGCATGAAAGCCTGAGAGAACAAACTGTGAAATGTCCAAAGTGCCAAGTTGAACAAAATGACACAAACACAACTTGCATACACTGCGGTGTGGTTTTTGAAAAGTATTTCAAATATCATCCTCCTTCAAAAGATTGCTCAACTACTTCTCCTAAGCCAATCCCTCAGCAAAGTAATATATCAATTAGAGAAATTTTACTCTATCCAGGTAACAAAGTGGATAGCCTTTCTGTATACAGTCGAGCGGCCCTACTGATAATAATAAGTATTTGGGGATTTTCATTAATTTTTTATTCAATTGCTAGCAATGCTGCTGGCAGTTCATTTTTGCATTTAATAAATTTACCCTTTCATGAGGCAGGCCATGTTATTTTTCGTCCTTTTGGAGAATTTATGACCTCTTTGGGTGGAACGCTAGGTCAACTTGCCATCCCACTAATTTGTTTTTATGTTTTTTTAATTAAACAGCATAATACATTTGCTTCATCTATTTGCGCCTGGTGGTTTGGTGAAAATTTTTTGGATATAGCACCTTATATTAACGATGCCAGAGCGGGTCAATTGTTATTATTAGGAGGGAACTATGGGCATTCTTCGCCATATGGGTTTCATGACTGGGAGTATCTTTTAACCGAAACGGGTTTATTACAGTATGATCAAGCAATTGCTGTTGGTGCTCATTTTCTAGGGTCCACTATTATGATATCTTCTATTATTTGGGGAGCCATAATTGTCTTCAAACAGTTTAAAATGCTCTCTTAATATAGTTAACCATGAATCATACTTCTTCTTGATGGCTTTTGCTCGGTAAACGGTGAATTAACCAATAACCAATGCTCATCGACAAAATAACAATACCAATAGCAAATATATAAAATGGATCCGCCTCTTCATGATCCATAATGATCACTTTTCGAGCTATTGCCATTAATGCTGTTGCCATGACAATTTTGACATGGATAACATCATCTCGTAAATAGACTGTGATATTAATAAATATTTCAATTGCAATTAATACCGCCAAGAATGCACCAAATGTCGCAAGCATATCAGTAATAGTTAAAATTAAAAAAGGCGGAGAGACCAGTCTTTGATATAAAGTCCAGCCCACATCAATAACACCCATGATAATCACAAACACCATTAGTACTGCCAGAATTCTAACAGCAAAATGTATCGACTTTTGCAAGTTAAAAATCAACTTATCTTGCGTATCTACTTTCACAGAATCATGCCTCTAATTAAGTATTTATTTACATTTCTTATTAACTTGCCTCAAATCACCCTCTGCAATACTATACTTCAAATGCATACTTACTATCTGGTTGAAACTAACAACAGCAAACTCTAACTAGCCTAAAACAGGTGAGTCAAAATGCTCTGGTTTTAACGTAATAACTGAACAACGGACTGCATCTAATAAATTTTCAGCTTTATTACCTATCAGAAAGCCAGCTATACCTGTGCGACATACTGTGCCCATCACTAGTAAATCCACACCATTTTGGTTAATAAACGCGGGTAATATCTCCTCAGGCTCACCCTCACTTAACACCTGATGTAATGTAATTTTTGCTTCCTCTACTGGACGTGTTAACTCAGTCAGCTTTTCATTACGAGCATCTCTTTCCTTAAGTGCATACTCAGCAATTTCAAGCTCACTTAACCTTCCCCATGATCGAAAATATCCCTCTCCAAATAAACGCCAGGCGTGAAAAACATAAAGCTCTGCTTCATTAGCAGCAGCGAATGCAGCTGCACATGATATTATTTTCTTATTCAACTCAAGCCCATCATCTGTTGGAGCGGCTACGTCAACAGCTGCTAACACACGGTTTATTTTAGCCTGATAGTCAGAGACTACCGTCCAGAGCGGTGTTGGAGATTTTCGCATTAAATGGCGTGTAGTACTTCCGAACTGTGCCGCTCTACTTTTGTAACCTCGACCCGCATCAATGGCAATTAAATTAAATTTTCCTTCTGAAGCCTTTTTTATTATCTCAACAAAAGGAATTCCTGATACCAGCTCATAATTAAATGCGCAATCTTTATACTGTGCACTTAACGCATTAACGTCACTCTCTAGTTTCTTTTGCTGCTCGTTTTTAATCTGATCGAGTATTTCCCAAGATGCTTGCTGGGTATACTGAGCTACACAATTTGGCGTAATTTGCTCAATAACGGATAGTAATGTCACTGAAACTTTCTTTTTGTTTGCAAATTGAAATATTTGGTGAAAACGCTCGGTTACTGTTTGTTCAGGAGAAATTGGTACTAGAATTTTTTGAATATTCATAATCAAGCCTCTCTTTTATCTCCAGTCATTTCTAAACTGACGCTAACCAAGTATAGCTAGCCAGTGTCCATAACTGATATAAATTGGAATTCCTACCAAAACATTAAATGGAAAAGTCACTGCGAGCGAAGCCGTAATTGATAGGCTCATATTAGCTTTTGGTAGAGCTACTCGAAGCGCTGCGGGTACCGCAATATAAGAAGCACTAGCGCCCAAAACAGCCAGTAGCGTTATTCCACCTACACTCAAGTCTAATAGGTTGCCCAACAAACCACCAAGCAAGCCACCAATAAGTGGCATGATCACACCAAAGGTCGCAATAAATGAACCTGTTGATTTAAGAGAACTGAGACGGCTCGCTGCGACTAACCCCATATCCAGTAAAAATAAGGCTAAAATGCCATGGAATAACTCTTTGAAGAAAGGCATTATCTGTTGGGTTTGCTCTCCCCACATCCAACCAATGATTAATCCTCCCAACATAAGAACAACCCCTTGACTGCAAAATATTTCATGCAGCAGTTTACCTCGTTCAGAGCCTAATGAAGCTCCTTTTGCTAAGAAAACACCTACAGCAATTGCTGGAAGCTCAAGTAACACCACAAAAAGTGGAAAATATGCTTCATAAGCAATCGACTGCGAGTCAAGTACTGCCAC
Organism: Zooshikella ganghwensis DSM 15267; assembly: GCF_000428585.1. Taxonomy (GTDB): domain Bacteria; phylum Pseudomonadota; class Gammaproteobacteria; order Pseudomonadales; family Zooshikellaceae; genus Zooshikella; species Zooshikella ganghwensis. Next base: position 5,089 of record NZ_AUAF01000082.1, read on the forward strand.
CGCAACTGCATAAGTCCCTACACTCACAGAACCATAGTGTGCGGCAATTGAAGCAGCGTCCACTTTTGATAGCTGGCCAAAATAAGTCAGAATGGGGAAGGCAATAAAGGGTAAAACCACCCCAAAAGCAATAACCGCTAATGCCTGAGTAATTAAAGTGGTATGCGCATGGTCAGCAAGAGCCACCCCACCCTTTAAACCAATGGCGATCATTAAAAATAAGGTGAGAGTTTGTGAAAGTCCTTTAGGAAAGGTTAATTCGGCTCGCATTAATTTGGCAACAACGCCCAGAATGAAAAATGCAACCACGACATCAAACGGCATATTTCCTCCACTTTTAATTATGAACGTACGGCACTATTAGCAATTGTTGAACGGCTTACCATAGGAATTTCGTTTGATGGCTTTAATGCTACTGCATTAAACAAATTAGCAACCAATAACAAAACACCCACTAACGCCAAAGCCCAACTGATAACGTTTAGGCTCGCCAATAACACCCCTACTAGAATCAAACTCATGGCGACAACAGCGCTAAAAACGATTGGTCGGCTAAATGTCATAGTATGTTCTCCCTTAAAACATCAAATAATATCGTGCAGTACCTACGCTTACTTGTTTTTAGACTACAAGTTAAAGCCCAGCCTGCTCCTGATACTTGTTAATATCATGTACCAGTTAAAAGTTAGATAAAAATAGATATTTTTTAATTTTTATATAGATAAAAGTCTATATATTGAAAGTTCCTATTAGTATTTTATAGCACTAAAAGATAATGTTTCGATTTCATATTTACTTTCAATAACATAGTGTTTGATATGGCTGTATAAACTTTGCAGTATGTAGAATTTAAGTTGACATCACTCCACTTTATGCACAAGGTAATATATAGAAAAAAAACTCTAGTAAACTTATTTGAATAGATAATACTCTATACACTAACACTCTATTACTAACATTACTTATGACTTCAAGACTACATGCACATATAGGAACAATACGTCAGTTGGAGATCTTTCTTGCTGTTTATGAAGGAGGCAGCATTACAGCAGCATCTGAGATGCTCTATCTTACGCAGCCCACTGTTTCGATGCAGATCAAAAAGTTAGCTGAAACCATTGATATGCCTCTCTACGAACAGATTGGTCGAAAACTAGTCTTCACAGATGCAGGACACGCACTAGCAACAACGGCTAAAGATGTGCTTAATAGCTTTATCGACTTAGAAACCAAGTTATCTGACTTAAGAGGTCTAAAAGCCGGCACACTGAAAATAGCTGTTGTAACAACCTCTCAGTACTTTATTCCGCACTTGTTGGGGCCTTTTTGTGAACGTTATCCTGCCATAGATATACAGCTGAAAGTCGCTAACCGACAACAAGTGATCGACCGTTTAAGTGCAGGCATGGATGACTTTTATGTTTTCAGCCATTTACCTGAAGATATCGAGATGGAAACTATTGAGTTTTTACCTAACCCGCTTGTGGCCATCGCTCCTCAAAATCACCCATTAACCGCCAAAAAACGAATTCATCTTGAAACCATTAGTGATGCTCCCTTTTTAATGCGAGAGAAAGGCTCTGGAACACGTTTCGCCATCGAAGAATTTATGAAAGAGCATCAAATACAACTGAACCTCAAAATGACCATTGAAAGTAATGAGGCAATTAAGCATGCGGTTATGTCGGGCTTAGGGATATCAATTCTTTCTGCTCATACCTTAGCCTTTGGAGGACGTGCAGGTCTGGTGGAACTAGCCATCAAGCCGCTTCCTATTAAAACTCATTGGTACTTTGCTTGGCTAAAAGGCAAGCAACTTTCAATTATTGCAAACACATTTTTGAACTACGTCCAATCAGAAGGTAAAGAGACGTTGCTATCCGAGCTGCGCCAAGAACAGCTGGATGTTTAATAAGCCAACTCATATGGGTTTATTAAACAACAATGACCTATAAACTTCTGATATTGAAATTTTGTAATGGTGATTAGCATATTCCGCATGAACTTTTGATGGAAGTCACTATTAACTTAAGGGTTTGATGATCTATCAAATGAAGAAGTCACATACCATACATATATAAAACAAATGTTCCATAGTACGGAGTTACTGACATATTTACTACTTTTACTATTCAAATTATCTGTTGAAGAGTGACACAGCTAAACTGAATTAATGAAAAAAGGATAGTTAAATAATATCTCCTAGGTTCTATGTCTTATTTTGTCAAACAGCCTAACCGGGATGTGCGCTACATGTCATATGATAAATCTCATACAGAAGAAATATCAAGACAACCAGAAAACGAGTGTACTCTATTTAACAACTCAATATACTTACGGTCAATTTTAAACATCATTCGTGATGGTATTATCACTATAACTCGTTCTGGCGTTATTGAGGATGTCAACTCTGTTGGAGAGCACTTATTTGGCTATTTTCATGGAGAACTTATTGGTACTCAGTTCTCTCTTCTATTTCCAGAATATCCCTTAAGATTCGATAGCCATGGGGATGACTCTTTTGAAAGCAAGTTTGAGTTTAATACGACACACGAAGTTATAGGACGTCGGAAAGATGGTAGCTACCTAAATATCGACGCTTCTATGTCAAAAATAGTCCTCAATGATGACTATTTCTTTATCGCTTTATTAAGAGACTCAACCCCCCAAAAAAAACTACAAGCAGAAATCAATCGATCAGAAAAAATCAAATCTATGGTAACTGATGCATGCCTTGATGCAATGGTTACGGTTGATATGGATGGATATGTTCAAGAGTACAACTCCGCAGCAGAAAAATTATTTGGCTGGCAACGTGAAGAAATTATGGGACAATTAATGGAGAATTACTTTATCCCAGAAGAAATGCGCGAGCCACATCGCAATGGTATGAAGCGTTTCAAAATAGAAGGCAAAGGACCATTAATTGGTAATAGAGTAGAAATTGAAGCTATTAATAAAAATGGAAAAATATTTCCTGTTGAGTTAGCCTTAGTAGCAACAGAAATTAATGGTGAGCGACTTGCTACAGCTTTTATAAGAGATATTAGCGAACGAAAACAAGCAGAAGCAGAATTAATTGCAGCCCGTGATACTGCACAGGAAGCATCTCTAGCAAAATCACGCTTTCTTTCACATATGAGTCATGAAATTCGCTCTCCACTAAATGCTGTTCTTTGTTCAGTAAACTTAATTTCAGAACGAGTAAATGAACCTAGTCATTTACGATTATTACAAACAGCAAAAACCAGTGGACAAGCTCTTTTAGCTGTTATTAATGAGGTACTCGACTTTTCTAAGATTGAAGCAGGTCACCTGTCTATAATTTCAGACAAAACAAACCTATTTTCTCTTTTGGAAGATGTTCTCAATAGTGCACAAGCACGCTTAGAATCAAAAAAAGTTGAACTATTATACTTCATTGACTTCACCATAAACCAAATAACAACTGATCCAGTTAGGTTTCGTCAAATACTTAATGTCTTAGTTGATAATGCAATCAAATTCACGAGAGAAGGACTCGTTTCAGTCACAGTTGAACCTGTAATATTAAACTCTGGAAAAACTGCATTAAAAGTTTCTGTGTTTGATACTGGTGTAGGAATTCCAAATAAAAACTTACCCAGTGTCTTCAATGAGTTTGAGCAAGTTGATGCTACTATTGATAGCCGCTATGGCGGAACTGGTTTGGGATTGACTATTGCTCGAAAACTAGTAGAACTTTTAAATGGCAACATATATGTTGCAAGCGAACCCAAGAAAGGTAGCTGCTTTACTTTCATAATACCCGTCACTATAGAATATAGCTCTATACAACCAAATCATCTTATATATGATTCATTTTTATTTATTTCTCCTAATAAGTCATTAAGAAATAAAGTCGCTACACAAGCAAGAGTAATTAGCAGTACTTACTCAAGCTTTTCATCCCTAGATGAGTTACAACATGCCATATTAGATAATAATATTTCACTCGATAACTGCATATTAGTTATTGATAAAAAAACACCTAATGTGTTATTTCAAGAAGGCCAAGAAAATTTAGATACAGGATGGCTTCCAAAAAAAATAGATCACTGCTTTTGTGTATGTGCTGATTGGTCAAAGTTAAACTCTCCATTTTCATCATTTACAAGAATACCAAAACCTTTTTCCCTGAATTATCTTTATCACAGCATCAATTCATCCGAAGATGATATTAACTCACCCTCAGAAAATAATAATCAAATCAATGGTGGTCGTCGACTATTGTTAGTTGAAGATGTTGCTGCAAACAGGTTGGTAGCGGGTGAAATGCTTAGAAGTCGTGGATTTGAGGTTATAACTGCCAATAATGGAGAAGAAGCTGTACAAGCAGCAGAGAAAGAAACCTTTGATATAATATTAATGGATATTAGAATGCCGAAAATGAACGGTTACGAAGCAGCTAAGGCACTTCGAGAGAATTCTCATAAAAACTCTAAAACACCGATTATTGCACTTACAGCTAATGCTGAAAAAAGTGAAATACAAAAATGTATGTCATTAGGAATGAATGATTTTGTGAGTAAACCTTTCGATGTAGATCATTTAGTTGAGGCTATTAAAAGATGTACAAAAGATAAAAATGCTCCCTCATCATCAATATGCAAAGAACACACAAACTGGCAAAATGAGTTTGACAATGAACCAATACTTGAACAAAAAATATTGATTCAACTTATTAAAGATACCTCAGAAGAATTACTCATTCCATTACTGAATATGTTCGTAACCGAGCTAGATACACGTATTGATTCAATTGATTTAGCTATGGATGTTAAAGATTTTGATGCTATACGCGAAGAAGCGCATGCTTTAAAAAGCTGCAGTGGCACATTTGGTGCATCTAAATTACAAAAAATTGCTATGCAACTTGAGTATGCTGCGAGAGACTATGATATAAACTTAATTGATACTATAGGTAAACAATTCCGAACTGTACTTTTAAGTACAAAAAATAGTTATAAACAGTATTTAAACAATAATAGCTAAAATGAAAGAGTCATCTAAAGAAAGGAAATATTTAAAGGTGTAGGAGTTCTAAAATACGATGGATCAAAAAGCTTGTCAACATGTACTCATTGTAGAAGATAGTAAGTCTACTGCTCAGGTTTATTGTCACTACCTGGAAGGAGAGTATCAAGTAAGTGTCGTTCACTCAGGAAAGAATGCCCTTGCCGCTATTGAAGAAAGGAGTTTTGACCTAATTTTACTTGATGTTCATCTACCTGATATTTCAGGGTTAGATATCTTAAAGGAAATTGGAAAAAGAGATAGCAGAATAACAACTATCATGATGACAGCATACTCATCAGTAGATACCGCAGTAGAAGCAATGCGATTAGGAGCAAATGACTTTCTTACTAAGCCATTTGACCGTAATCGACTTATTGTAACTGTTAACAATGTACTCAAAGAGCGTAGACTAAGCGATATTGTCCAGGAGTATGAAAAAAATTGTAACCGGAATCAATTTCACCAATTTATAGGTGAATCACTTTCAATGCAAAGTGTATACAGAATTATTGAAAGCTCTGCTTCCAGTAATGCAACAATTTTTATAACAGGTGAAAGTGGTACAGGAAAAGAGCTATGTGCAGAAGCCATTCATCCAGAAAGTGATCGATCTGAGAAAGCATTTGTTGCTTTAAATTGCGCAGCAATTCCAAGAGATTTATTAGAAAGTGAAATTTTCGGACATGTAAAAGGAGCATTTACTGGTGCAATTACTTCTCGTGAAGGTGCTGCTTCCAGAGCTTCAGGAGGCACTTTATTTCTTGATGAGATCGGAGAAATGCCTTTAGACCTTCAGAGTAAGCTTCTTAGATTCATTCAATCTGGAACTTTTCAGCCTGTAGGTAGTAATCGTGAAGTCAGCGTTGATGTACGTTTTATTTGTGCTACAAATAGAGACCCCTTAACTGAAGTTAGAGAAGGTCGGTTTCGTGAAGATTTATACTACAGGTTACATGTTATTCCTATTCAAATGCCCCCGCTGAGAGAACGGGGTAATGACTGTCTATTGATTGCAAAATCCCTTCTTAGAAAATATAACAAAGAGGAAAAAAAATCTTTTTCCTCTTTATCCCCAGAGGTTGAATCATTATTTCTGAAATATCCTTGGCCTGGTAATGTCAGAGAGTTAAGTAACACTATTCAAAATACTGTTATTTTAAATAAAGGCAACACTATTACTATTGACATGCTACCGTCACCATTTAATGATCACCAGGAATTTGAAAAGCTGGAATCAATAAGTAATAAAAAGTCAATTATTGACTCACAATTCACCAAAATATCAGAAGACACCACCTCAGGTAACAATGAAACAATTAACTTGGAAGAAATAAGTGAGACTACTCCACATAACCCTCAAGAAATACTCCCTTTATGGATAGAAGAAAAAAGAATAATTGATTCTGCCATAATAAAATGTAATGGAAACATACCGCGTGCTGCTGCGTTTTTAGAAGTAAGCCCTTCCACTATATATCGTAAAAAACAACATTGGGATAAGAAAAAAAACTTTTAATATCCAAAATTAGCTCCGTCTTTACTTATAATTTCGACATTCTATATTGCAATGCAATTTGCAATGCATAATTACAACCCAAGTAAGTTCAACCAAAACACCTTGCCTAAACATCGCTAATAAAGTGCTTTCTTATTCTGCTTTTATCTGGCCTAAATAATGCAGCATCTACAAGTGGTTGCAGTACATACTATTCCAATTATAAAACCTACAGTTATACAAAATTTTATTAGAGACTAACACAAGGATTTGGCAATGAATCTTCAAACAAATCGAAACTCTTTTGAAATAAACTTAGAAAACCATGTAAAACCCATAAATTTATGGGAAGAAGTTTTAATTGTTGAAGATGTCCCCCCAGAAAGATCCAGACTAGAGGCTATACTTACCAAGGAAGGCTATAATTGCCACACAGCTAGAAATGGTGAAAATGCACTTGTAACTTTTTCCCTAAATCCTATTGGAATTATAATTTGTGATTGGCGCATGCCAATTATGAATGGAATGGAACTTTTGCGCCATGTTAAGATTGAGTCAAAATCATGTCCTTACTTTATCATGCTTTCAGGTCAGTGTGCTATTTATGATACATTAGCTGCACTTAATAGTGGTGCTGATGACTTCATCAGAAAACCGTTTCAAGTTGATGAGTTAAAAGCGCGTGTAGAAGCTGGCTCAAGAGTGATAAAGGCTTACGAAACGTTGAAGTTTTCTTTTTAGTTTGCGCACTATTCATCACATAAATACAAGTTAATATATTTGCAATTTGCGAAAACTCTCTATTTGATTTGCAAATTGCAATGTTTAAAAATTATTTATATAAATGCAGAGGTAAAGTTAATTGATTGATTATTAAGTTATACTCCTAACCCTTCGAATAATTATTGATTAATATTAGTGTGCGTAGAGGTCTCCGGGAGTTAAAAGTTATGACATGGGTTTTCATATCATCGAAACTAACATTAAGTATTCTTTAAATAATATTACATTAATAAGTAGATAATTCTTTAACAAAACACTCTAATTTTTTTATTTACTATTAATTACCACCCATTACCGAAAGAACTATTTAGAATAAGACTTGATCAAAAAGTAGTAATAAGGGTGTACAAAGCTTAAGGGATTTAGCGATGACATTATTTAAAATTATCAAAAGCTCTATTCTCTCATTACAATTGTCGTTTCTTTTCGGATGTATAACTCCTAAACTAGATGAGTCCCATGACCAACAACATTGGCATTCTAAGCTACTTGACATTCCTTTATCCAGCACCGAATATGTTAGCCCTTCACTGCATCCTTCATATTTAAAAAACACATCTGTAAAAATCACAAATACCAAAACTACTTCACCCCCACCTGCTCGGCCAATGCTATCAGCAGGAGATCGAATTCGTCTTTTTTCTCTGAGTGACTTACAACTTAGAGAATTAAGCAGTGAAGACAAGCTACTAAACGGCATTTATGAAGTAGGTATTGACGGTCAAATTAAGTTTCCGTACCTACCTCTTATTCAAGCTGCAGGACTGACATTATCTGAACTTGAATCTAAAGTGAACGATTCATTAGAAAAAGGAAAGTTCTTTCGTCAAGGTATGGCTCAAATATCATTAACACTTGTTCAATGGGCACCTGCCAATATCTATATATCTGGTGCCGTATTTCAACCGGGCCTACACATAGTGAATCAACGTTCAGCAGAGGAGATAAACCAAGCTCAACCTCAGTTAAGTGGCAATTTACCTATCAATCGTATGTTACCAAGCGCATTACGCGCTGCAGGGGGAGTAAGACCCAACGCTGATATTTCTAGAATAGAGCTAACACGTGGTAAAATAGTTTATCAAATTGACCTCTCGGGCCTAGTTTTAGGTAACTCTTCTGTTCAAGTTCCTCTTATGGATGGTGACCAGATCTTTGTTCCAGATGCTGGAGCCCCACAACAAGCCTTAATGCAACCTTCAGCTATAACGCCACCAGGTATTCGTGTCTATATTTCTAACCTCTCAGTACCAGCAACAAGTAATGCTAATTCAGCAATCTCAAAAGACTCAACCAGTCTCCCTTATGGCTCCAGATTATTACACGCTACCGTTTCTGGTAACTGTGCTGGTGGTACAGGTGCAACAAATAGCGATAGATATGCGATTTTAGTCACGCAATCACCAGTAACACAACAACCTATTACTATCGAACGAGAAATTGAAGGCTTAATTAAGAACCCTGAACGTCTTGACATTAATCCTTACTTAATGCCTAACGATAATATTGTTTGTTATGACTCTACCATTACAAATTTCCGAGACATCGGTCGAACTATTTTAGATATTTTAATACCTGTATCAATATTTAAACTATGAATCAATCAGTCATTAAACTAAATACTGATAATGCTAGACAGATACCATCAGGGTCTGTAAAAACTCATGGTTTTTTATATAGACTGATTGTATTTGGATCGAATTTTTCTCCCAAAAAAAGATTCATTATATATTCTTTTATTTTATTGTTAAGTTTGTCATTAGTATGGATACCTATTTCCTTATTATTGATACTTACTCCCCCTAGCTATACGAGTGAATGGACATTAATTATGCCCGGTGCAGGAAGTGGGCATGCTGTAAACCTCGATAGCCTCGGACAGGCCACCGCTAATATTGCCTCCCCTTTTACTAACACGTCAATAGACCCTCTGGTCAATTACCGTGAAATTGTGACAAGCAAAACAGTGCTTTCTAAAGCCGCAGCTACATTAGATATTCCACTAAGTAAGTTTGGTAAACCGCGTATTAAACTTATTGACCAAACGTCACTCATGCAATTTAAGGTAAAAGGTGATTCGCCGGAGCAAGCTCGAAATAAATCATTAGCGATTTATCAAGCACTTCAAAATCAACTAGAATTATTACGAAATGATGAGGTGACTCGTATCACACGATCTAGTCTGTCATCAATCGAAGATTTTGGAAATAAATTACAGCAAACCCAACTAGAAAAACTTAACTTTCAAAGTCGTAATAGTATCATCTCAGTAGGTCAATTTGAACAGCTAGTAACACAAATGGAGTATGACGTATCTACCCAGCAGAAACTTAAAGCGAGAGAACGATTTCTTCAAGGTCAAATACAACAACTTCTTTCTAGTATTAAACTTACCCCACAAGAAGTAAGTTACGCAATTACTCTCAGGAATGACACATTATTTCAAGCACAGCTTGATCGCCAAGCCACGTTGAAAGTTCAAATTGATATTACAAAAGCTACTTGGGGAAATAAACATCCAAAGTTAAACCAGCTACAGGCAACACTTAGTTCAATTAACATGGCTATATCTCAAAGAGGTCATCAACTAACTAAGAATACCAACCTTACAAGTAACCGTTTAATTGAAATTGGTAGTGGAGATATAAAAGCAGTTTTACTTGAAAAACTCGCACAGTTTATGGCAGAGGCTGTTGGTGTAAACAAGCAGCTTTCACAACTCAGTTTAAACATAGAAAACCTGAAAAAGAGAATTGAAAATGGTGCGGCAGATGCTATCAAACTTGAAGAATTATCCCGTAAGCAACAGGTTGCGACTACAGTTTTTTCCACTGCACTAGCAAAGCAAGATATTGGCAAAGTAGACCGCTTTGCTTCTTACCCTTTAATACAAATATTAGCCTCACCAACGCTTCCTGATAGCGCTGATAAATTACATATAAAACTTGCACTTATTGGTGGGACAGCAGCAACATTATTTATTACTTTTGGATTACTAACACTATGGATACGCAAGAGGTTACTCCAGAAAATACTGCAGAGCGGATAGTCTGGTTTACCTTAACTGCAACCTACCCCCTTTATTTTATCGGTGCACTATATGTCAGCGGACCGGTGATTGCCTGGCTACTTTTTTTTCTTTTTTTTCGTCAGTGGCTTTTAACCAATAAGAGTTCACCAATACCTTTTGGGATAATACTTTGGATCATAGGTATGCTTACCATGTTAGTTGCTTTAATTGTAGGCCATCTAGACTGGCAGCTGGGCACTGGCAAGCTTATTAAATCATCAATTGGCTGGGCCAAAGGATGGGCCTTACTCGCATTATTTATTTTGGCAGGTATGTTGCCAATTCGTCCTGAATTAATTTACCGTGCCGCTATGAAGGTATGTTTACACACACTTTTGTTATGCCCAGTGTTTATTATTTCATGGATAGTTGGTCTTCCTGATACACCTTATGTTTCACCACTCAAAGTCATTGGCGGCCCTGGTCCTGAGTTTTTTGCAGTTTCACTCTATGAAATTGACCCCGGTAGTGGTTTACCCCGCTGGCGTTTATTTACACCTTGGGCACCCGCTTTAGGATTTGTTGCTAATATTTTCTTTTTGTTTGCACTTCAAGAAAAAAATAATCAATGGAGAATAATTGGAATTAGCGCGAGTATTCTCATGATTCTAATGTCACAGTCACGTTTAGCTGCTGTAACACTTATATGCATCGCATTTCTTCCCATATTTCTTCGTATAGCTTTCAGTATTTATTGCACATTATTTGGCGCAGTATTTTCTCTCATTTTTGCCTTATCAGGAGCCTCAATAATTGATTTTGGTTCAAACTTTTGGGAGTCATTCAAGAGTGCAAGGGCTGACTCTACACGTGTTAGGGCCACCCTGGCGAATATCGCTATACAACGCTGGCAAAGTGAAGCACCCATTTGGGGACACGGTATCGTCGAACGTGGTCCACACTTAGTTGAGTATATGCCTATTGGCAGTCACCATAGCTGGTACGGTTTACTTTTTGTGAAAGGTATTATTGGCTTTTTTGCGTTAGCCATTCCTCTCGTTTTCTCACTCTTCTCATTAGGTAGAAAAGCACTTAAACACCCATATATTCAAACTGGCTTTGCCTCCTCAGCTATCTTAATGCTCTACACATTTGGGGAAAACTTAGAAATTCTCGCTTACTTAATTTGGCCAGCACTTTTGAGTATGGGTCAAGCTCATTGTACTGCACAGCAGTTAAAACTTAGCTCCTCCTCATATCCATCAACAGCCGAGCCTCAAAACAAGGTATAGTCATGAATAAATTGAAAACACTGATTTGCATCCCTCGTTACTGGCCTGCCGTAGGTGGCTCTGAACTACATACACGAGAACTTGCACATTACCTTTCTTCGTATGCAGAAATCACTGTGCTTAACCATAACAGTTGCAGCTCTCTCCCAAATGAGCAAGCCTGTGCAACAGCGAAAAGCCAAATAATCCATGACCAACAAATACCTGTTCACCAAGTAGCTCCAACCTCATGGCGTAGACCACTATTAAAAACACTTTCATTATTCCACCCAAAAATTCGCTTGGTTCGGCCTATTTATGACCTTTTCTTTTCTTCAGTAAGTTACAAAGCTTTAACTCAATTAAGTACAGGCAAAGATCTTATCCATGTCATATACAATGGAATGACCTGTGTTGCAGAACAAGCTTTAAAGGTTGCGAAGCAGCATAACATTCCTTTTGTCTTCACCCCTTTAGCACACACTCATACAGAGGAAGGAAAAGGCTGGTCTTCATCACGCTTTCTTCAAATATATCGTCAGGCTGATGCAATTATTGCAATGACTCACTACGAGCGGGAATGGCTTATTCAACGAGGTGCACACCCAACGAAGACCCATGTTTGCCCTGTTGGACCTTTACTTTCTAATAATCCCGACCCTGAGCATTTCAAAAAAAAGTATAATATTGAACAGGCTCCGAGTATATTATTTTTAGGTCGTCATGTTGAAACAAAAGGATACCAACAGCTTGCTGAAGCTGCTCACCAGGTATGGCATAAATTCCCTGAAACACGATTTATTTTTATGGGACCACAGACTGATAAATCAAAGCTGTTTTTCAACAGTATCAATGACTCCAGACTATTACTTATTCCTAACGCAAGCGATAAAGAAAAATGTTCGGCATTAGCGGCCTGCGATCTACTTTGCGTCCCTTCTACCCAGGAAAGCTTAGGAGTTATTTATTTAGAGGCATGGCACTATGCAAAACCAGTAATTGCAGCGAATATTGAGGTAATGCAAACTGTCATCCATGATGGACAAGATGGCTTACTTATTCCTCCTGATACAAACTCAATAGCAAATGCTATCACGAAGCTACTTAGTAACCCAGAACTTAGACTTAAACTGGGTGAGTCAGGTCAAAGCCGAGTTCAACAACATTTTTCGTGGACTCAACTTGCAAAAAAAATGGCTCAGATTTATTGCACAACCCTAAATACTCATGCTGCAATAAAGGTATACTGTTAATGGTTACATTCATTAGAAATAATTTAGCTAAACTGTTGCAAGAACGGCTTAATCAAAACTTACTCTGGATGATTTATGCACAATTTGGTAGCCGCCTATTAAGAGTTATTTGCACTATAATGGTTGCACGAATGCTTGCACCAGATGTTTATGGCTTAGTTGCACTCATATTATCAATCAATGAAATGATTCATGTACTCTCTCATGGTGGTATATCCGGAAAAATAGTCCAAGCCAAGGAGAAAGAGTTACCTATTTTATGCAACACTGGTTATTGGCTAAACTGGCTACTATGCTTAGGGTTAACTATTTTACAAGCTTCTCTTTCCTGGCCTATTGCCTGGTTTTATGACAATAGCGATTTAATGGTACCCATTATTGTTTTATCAATTAGCTATGTATTTTTACCTTTAGGTACCATTCAAGCAGCCCTTCTTATTCGAGAGAACCGTTTAAAAATCATTGCGCATGTAGAAGTGCTCCAGTCAGTTATTGATGCTCTCCTCACCTTAATACTCCTCATTGCAGGATATGGATTATGGGCTTTAGTCATTCCAAAATTGCTAGTTGTTCCGCTTTGGGCGTGGCAAATGCGTAAATACCACACATGGAGGCCTGAAAATAAGTTTTCATTGATCCAATGGCGTTCAATTTTTCACTTTGGTAAACATCTCATTTGGATCGATCTACTAACAGCATTACGCAACAATATTGACTACCTCATTATTGGAAGGCTTTTAGGCGTAGAGGCTCTAGGGATTTACTATTTTGCTTTTAATGCTGGTTTAGGACTATCCCAAGGCTTACTACGCGCAGCATGTAATGCAATATACCCACATTTATGCGAGCTTCAAGGACAGCTCCAGGCAATAGCTACACGAATGTTAACGAGTATGCGTCGCATTGTATTGACTTTTTCTCCTTTAATTTTATTACAGGCGTTACTAGCACCATTTTATGTTCCCATTATTTTTGGTGAAAAGTGGCAAGAGCTAGGAGCAATACCATTAATTTCAATACTTTGTCTTTCTGCAATTCCAAGACTTTTCAGTGAAAGCTGTTCACAGTTTCTCAGGGCTTGTAATAAACCGAGTACAGATGCAAAAGCACAAACACTATTTACAGGTATATATACATTATTTATCTACTGCACTGCTCAATTCAGTCTACTCCATGTTGCTTGGGGAGTATTAACCTCACAAATAGTCTTTGCAAGTATTTTTGTGTATTACAGCTTTCAATTAATTTGTCCGGGCCTAAAATTTTTTGAGCAAAAAATATAAAGGGAGGAATAATCATGTCAACGACTACTGAGCCAACAGTATCTGTTGTTATGCCCGTGTATAACGTAGAAGCATTTGTAGCAGATGCAATATCATCTGTACTACAGCAAACCTACACAAATTTTGAATTATTAATCGTCAATGATTGCTCACCCGATAATAGCATTAACATTTGTAAACGCTTCAAAGACTCAAGAATAAAAATCATTTATCATTCACAAAACAGAGGTCTAGCAGGAACACGCAATACCGGTATAAGAAACGCTCAAGGTAAGTTCATTGCCTTCTTAGACTCAGATGACCTGTGGCACCCAGATAAATTACTTCGACATGTTCAACATTTGACTGATAACCCAGACATAGGACTATCGTTTAGTCGTTCAGCATTTATTGATGTTAATGGTAAGCCTAATCATTGTTATCAGATGCCTAGATTAAAAAATATTGATGCCGGTTATATTTTTTGTAGAAACCCTGTCGGTAATGGGTCAGCTCCAGTTATTCGTCGTGCAACACTTGATGCTATAGCATTTGACCATGTACACGAAAATAAAACAGAGCGCTGTTATTTTGATCCCACTCTTCGCCGCTCAGAAGACATAGAGTGCTTTCTACGAGTGGCACTGAAAACATGTTGGAAAATTGAAGGCATACCTGAACCTCTAACCCTATACAGATTGAATGCTGAAGGTCTTTCAGCTCAACTGTATAAACAGCTCGAATCATGGGAAAAAGTAGCTGAAAAAACAAGAAGCTATGCAAAATCATTCTCACAACAATGGGAAAAAGTTGCTAGAGCTTATCAATTAAGGTACTTAGCAAGACAAGCTATCAGGCTTAAAGATGGTCCAACTGCTGTTTCGTTAACTCATCAGGCTTTAAAAAATCATAAGCTCATGATTTTCCATGAACCCACAAGAACTGTTACTACTATTTGTGCAGCTTATCTACTAAAATTTTTACCTTCTCTTTATAAAAAAATAGAAAATCATGCCAGTATGGTCATTGGAGCCATGCAGAAAAAAAGAATTCAGCAGGACTTAAGCTAGGGTCTTTTAACATTATTTGAGTATCACTGTTATGACAGTAAAAGCTCAAATCAAGTGCAGGAAGCATGAAGTTTAGTTGTTCTAAATGAACCATGAGTAGTGCTTTTACCGTCACAACCCTTCAGGCCGGGATTATTTTCCAGCTAGCTGAGTTAAAAATTATTTATGTAGAATGACTACCCGGCATTCCTTGTGCCTTGTTAGGCGAAATAAATAGTCTGTGGCAGTGGTGATTCAAATAGTGTTAATAGGCCATAGCAAAAGATGTTTTAACTAAGCTATTACTGAATAATTAATAAAAGCCTGCAATGCAGGCTGCATTGGAAATTGCAAATACTCTCAAAAAAACATTTCAGAAGCTGAAATAATTATACCCACAAACTGAAATAAAAACAAAACATAAATTAAAAATCAATGAGTTACAGCTAAAAAAAAAGTTGGCTTAATCCTTGAAATGAATTTGACAATGCTTAAAACAAAATAGTCAAAGCCATTAAAGGAACGCCTAATGTATAAAAATGAAACATCCATAAAAAAAAGGGAAAAGAAAAATCATCTATTAGGTATCCCCTTTTCAAATATAGATCTACAAACTGCCCTCAATCTAGTAGGTGAGATCTTAGATCAAACTATACACAGCAACCTGTTCTTTATAAATGCTCACTGTATCAATACGTCATACAGTAATATTGAGTATAAAAAAGCTCTACAAAAAGCTTCAATAATTTTTCCTGATGGCAGTGGTGTTAGTTATGCCTGTAAGATGCTTGGAGGAAGTCTAACTGAAAACTTAAATGGTACAGATTTATTTCCTCACTTTTGCTCACTTTTTTCTGAAAAAAATAAATCAATTTACCTGCTGGGGGCTAAGCCTGGCACTGTTGAGCGTCTTGAAGAGTGGATTGAAAACCATTATCCATCATTAAATGTTGTTGGTAAACAACATGGTTACTTTCCTGACTCAAAAACTGATGCGATTATCGATCAAATTAATCAAAGTGGTGCTGACATTCTATTCGTCGCTTTTGGAGTCCCGAAGCAAGAAATATGGATTAGCCAGAATGAGCATAAACTAAATACTATATTAAATATTGCAGTTGGAGGATTATTCGATTTCTACGGAAAAAATGTATCAAGGGCTCCATTTTTTATGCGCAAACTCGGTATTGAATGGATTTGGCGACTAATTCAAGAACCAACAAGAATGTGGTAACGATATATAATAGGAAATCCACTTTTCCTCTGGAGAGTATGGCAAGCTAAAAACTCAATTGTTGAAATTCAAGAGGCAAATAAAAGCTCACCTAATTTTTTAAAAAAAACCTCATCATTAATTCGTTCAAAGGTGCTACGCACTTACTGGCAATTCCGAAACAAAGCATCATTCAAGATTAAGAGGATAATGGATATAATACTATCACTAGTTGGTTTAGTAGCACTTTCTCCAATTTGCTTTCTAATTATAACAGCAATTAAAATAGAGTCTTCAGGCCCTGTTTTTTTCAAGCAAACACGCGCAGGTTTTCGTGGTGTCAGCAGCAATGTAAAACTGACCCACTAGCAGCAATCGAATTTTGACCCACCTGAGTAAAATACCACCGTTTAAGCTTAAGTGTGTGGTATCGATGACATGTTAACTCAGGAGCTTGCAGTGGAAATACACGTACTAAAACGACAAGGCATGAGTATTCGTCGTATATCAAGAGAACTGGGCCTATCACGTAACACCGTTAGACACTACTTACGAGGTCAAATTAAAAAACCAATCTACAGCAAAAGACCTATACGTCCTT
>NZ_AUAF01000083.1 GCF_000428585.1 Zooshikella ganghwensis DSM 15267
AACTCCCTGAGAAATGGAGGGGACAGTTAAACCGGCTCCGACGGCGGGTGGAGACAACGATTGGTCAGCTAGTAGAAAGGTTTAATATTCAGCGAACCAAAGGCAGAACACTATGGAGCTTGACTAATCGAATTACCCGCAAGCTATTATCACACAGTTTGTGTGTATTATTTAATAGGAACCAAGGCAATGCTCCTCTTCAGTTAGCTAAATTAATAGGCTAAAAAGTCGAGCATCGCGTAAATGTAATAAAAGCCATTTATAACTACTCACAGATTCATTTACCAAAACCAGAATAGGTTACCAAGCAATATATTATCAACGACTTATTCACTGTAAATTAGTGACAGTATATATGCGAATTAACTGCAATTGGTAATTAGTTGAAGTACATAAGATGTTATACATTTTTCATAAATACAACCTTTATTGGTGATAGGCTTTAGCCCAATGATGTACAGTAAAAGTAGTAAAATAACATTTAATTTACTCACTACCACCGAAAATGAAGGCGTTTTTTTTAATTATTCCTACTCAGCCATCTTCCTATACTACTTTTTTATATCCGCAGCCATTCATCGAGTGATTATTAAAAGACACACCTGGCGAAGAAAAAAGTACATAGCTTCAGTTAATTTCGTAAAAAACACTAAACTTGTACAAATATATAGACTCATTTCTCAGCAGTTTCAGCCATTAAGCTTTAATTATGGGCACGTCTAAAATGCACTTTTTCCTTGACGTCTGTGCCAGCACTGTACTTGGAACCTCATGTATTCCTTATATATTGCAGCGCTTCCTTCATTGTTTTATTGCTTTTACAAAAATTACTTTTTTAACGTCTCCCCTTATTACCATTTCTTAACACGAGGATAAAAAAATGTGAAACACATCAAACTATTAAGCAACCAAATATTCTAATTAAATTTTTAATAATCTAAATATAATCTTTAACAACATAAAAAGAGTAGTGTTATGTGCTATAAAACAGCTTTTTCACTAACCGCGCTCGCCTTAGCAACTCATACAGCTGCCGCAACACCTTCTTTATTTATTTCAGAGTACATTGAAGGAAAAGGTTTTAATAAAGCAATTGAATTATTTAATGGTGGAAAAGATACATTAGACCTGTCTCAATTCACGCTAAAGAAATACATTAATGGCAAAACCACTAGTAGCCATAATTTCCCTCTAAGCGGCCAACTTGCACCCGGAAAGACGTTTGTATTAGTACATCAACAAGCAGAAAAAGTACTTACAGATAAAGCAAATGTAGTAAATAAACATAATTTTTTAAATTTTAATGGCGATGATCCGATTGCACTTTATTACCAAGATACACGTATCGATCTTGTTGGTGAGTTTGGTGGACAATCATTTGGTAAAGATCAGCAGTTTATCCGCTTAACAAGCCAAGCCAGCAGTACTTATAGTACTTCAGACTGGCAAACTATCAGCGCACGTTCAGCCCAAGAAATGGCATCATCATTGGGCAACCACAATACAGACTCTCAACCCAAGCCGCAAATATCGTGTACTACAGGGACACCACTCTTAATCAGTGAAGTTCAAGGTTCAGGCAATAAAAGTCCACTGGTGCCTGAAGGCAAGTATGAGGGACCTGAAATTATTGTCGAAGGTATAGTGACACAAACTACACCAAACCGCTTTAAAGGTTTTTTTATTCAAGAAGAATCATGGGACCATGATGGCAACCCCATGACCTCAGAAGGGATTTTTGTTTTCGGTCAAGCTCCTGATTTAACCGTTGGTGAAAAGGTCAGAATTAAAGGTAAAGTAAAAGAATATTACAACCAGACCCAACTTGACTTAGTCGCTTACAGCAAGTGCGGTATACAACAGGAAGTCATTCAACCGCTGCAACTCTCAGCAGACACACCATTACAGGCTCTCGAGCCCTATGAAGGTATGCTGGTTAACTGGAGTGGTAATGCTGCGCTGAAGGTGACCAAAAACTTTAGTTTTAACTACACCTCTTTTCGTAATGAAATGGTGTTGAGTAAAGATCAACCACTTTTTAAACCAACCCAGCTCTATCCCGCACTTTCTGAAGAGGCACAAGCCCTAGCCAGCTCAAATAAACAGCAACGTATTACCATTGAAACAGATGTAAGTAAGCAAACCAATGGCGTTATCAGCTACTTCCCAGACTTTGGTCCATTTCAAAACTATATTAGGATTGGTGACACCTTACAAAGCATAACAGGTGTTATCCAATACAGTTATGGCCGTTATGGTGTTATTCCAACCGTTACATTAAACGGTAGTGACTTTGATCATCAAGCGTTCCCTCGTACTGATGCACCACAATTGACGCACGATGAAGGTAGCCTAAAAGTCGCCAGCTTTAATGTATTAAATTATTTTAACCGAACTGTGCCAGGAGCTGCTGATAATGCAGCGAATAATGCCAATCGAGGTGCAACCAAACTTAACGACTTTTATTTACAACGCACCAAAATTGTCACTGCTATCACCCGAATGGATGCAGATATTATTGGGTTAATGGAAATTGAAAATAATGGTTTTGGTGAAAATAGTGCTATATATGACTTGGTTAATGCACTTAATGCCCAACAAACAGACAAAGACAGTTATTACCAATTTGTATCAACACCCAATGACGGCTTTATTGGCAGTGATGCTATAACGGTTGGGCTTCTTTACCGTCCAAGTAAAGTATCGCTACAAGACCAGCCAACTATTCTCCCCATGCCTGAACAGCATTTCACACTCACTACCACCGAAAATAAACAAAAAACGATTACCAAACAACAGCGTCATAGCCTTATCCAATCATTCAAACACCTAACCAGCGGTGAAAAACTTACTATTGCAGTAAGTCACTTTAAATCGAAAGGTTCAATGTGTTTTGAGGATTACCAAGAGTATGCTGTTGATGGCAAAGTAGCACTGGATAGTAGAAATAAAGTGAAAGGTAAGCCAGCACCAGGCTATGTTGACGATTTACAAGGCAGCTGTAATGAGTTTAGGGTTTCTGCTGCGGTTCAGCTTGCCCAACACTTACAATCTAAACCTCAACAGTACAGCAACAATATACTACTGATTGGTGATTTCAACGCCTATGCTCAAGAAGACCCTATTCGGGTACTTACTGACTACACTGGCAAAGAGCAACGACTCATCCAAACAGCTGAGCATACTACCCTTGAGGGTAAACCCTGGCGTCCTTTTGCAACCGTGCCTACAGGTTTTGGTTTTGTTGACCTGACACGAGTACACCATGGACTCAAAACCTTCAGTTACTCATTTGATGGTGAACTGGGTAGTTTAGATCATGCCTTAGCCTCAACAGCACTGGCCGAAAAAGTAAAAGACATTACACACTGGCATATAAACTCTTTAGAAAATAGTTTATTTGAATACAGTAAGAAATATTCTGGTCAATTACCCAAAAGTGAAGATCACTTTAGTGCCTCTGACCACGATCCCTTTTTACTAAGTATTTCTTTTACAGAAAAAAAAACGACTAAAGAAGCCTTGAACCAACTTATCTCAACGGCATGGACTCAGCATAAAAAGATCGTTCATGCCCCACTGGGGACTTACCCTATTCATACCCAAATGAAGTTGGTACAAGCACTCTTTTTTGCGTTAGAAGTACAAAACAACCCTCTCGCATCAGACCAGCGTATACAGTATGCAATTAACCGTTTACAACATGCTTTATCCGCTTTAGAACAACCAATGATGGCAGTCAATAAAGCAGGGTTATCTGCAGTGGTCCAAGTTGCTGAGAGTCTGCTGCGTCAAACCAATGACAGTTACCATATATGGTACTACCCCAAAGCAGCAACACAACACATGAAGGCATTTATTGATTATGCAAAAACCATATTAGCCAGTGATCAGGTTAGCCAAAGACAAGTTAACAGAACAACATTTAAACTTCTACCTGGTTTTCAAGTCAACGGCGCCTTAACATTAATTTTTCGTACTTTATTTTTCGCTAAAACATAAAGCATATTATTCACCTACAAAAAAACCGCCTGTTGGCGGTTTTTTTGTAGGTGTTGAAATACTCAGTGAACAAATTTTAGCTTTTTATAAATAGCTGTAAGCATGAATTAAAGTATCACCTTCTATAGGTTTTTGCTTACTTCCGCCGTTTCACGCAAGTTTTGTTGCAACTGCTGACGTACTATTTGTTGTCGTTGCATTGCCATAAAACGCTTCATAAATGCTTGCTGCTGTTCTTCACCTTCAATTTTTTCAGGTGTTGTTACTTTCGTAAGTTCAATGATGGCTCGGTCACCATTCACTAATGATGCTACACCGTATTGAGGTTGATCATCCTGAGGATGTGGCATTTTAAATGCCTGCTGAACCGCTTCTCTTGGCGCTTCAGTCATCATTCGCTTAGCATCGTTAAATGTTTTCCAAACCTGTTCTTCCTGAGTGGCTGCATCAGTCTTTTGTTTTCCTTCACGTAACGTTGCAACTAAAGAAGTAGCTTGTTCTTCTAACTTCTTAACTGCTTTTTGATCTTTCAGTTTAGTTATTAGTTTTTCTTTAATTTCAGATAGTGGTTTCAACTTAGCAGGTTGATGTTCAAGTACATGCAAAACCATTACTTTATCTTTTGATAAGTCAATCACTGCACTGTTCATTTTATCGGTCAGCACTTCTGGCGAAAATGCCTGCTTAACGACCAATGAATTCGCAAAAATACCTTTACCATTGTCTTTTGAAAAGAAGTCTGATGTCTTAATTTCCAGTTTCAACTTTTCAGCTGGCTCTTGTAAACCAGCAGCCTGGTAACTTAAATCTTCAAGCTGTTGTCTTTTTTCTACAAACAATGGTTCTGCTTTTGCTTCTTTCAATGCTACTGTTAATTCTTCTTGTTTATCTTCAAAACTTGGTACATCAGGCTGTACCATATCCACAAGTTTGACGAGCTGCACGCCATAACTCATTTTTAAGGGTTTTGAAACCTCACCCGTTTTTAATTCAGCAAGGGTTTTATCAAACTCTTCACCAAATATTCCTTCCTCAACAAAGCCCAGGTCTCCCCCATTTTCAGCTGAAGCCTGGTCATCAGAATACTGCTTAGCAAGATCAGCAAAACTTTCACCTTTTTGTAATTTTTGCTCAATTTCAAGTGCTAGTGCGCTGGTTGCCTCTGCATCCCGATCATCTTTGACTTCTAATAAAATGTGAGCGGCTTTGGGACGAGGAGGCTCATTCTTTTTAAAAGCTTCAACAAATTGGTCATATCGCGCTTTAATATCCTCTTCATCAACATCTACTGCACTAAGTAACTCTGCTTTTTCAAGTAACAGATAATTTACTTTAACAGACTCTGCCGACATAAATTCTTTTTCGTGTTGCTGATAATAGGACGTTAATTCTTCTTCTGTAACTTCAACCGTATTTTTGATATCAGCAATTGGCAGTGTCAACATACGAAAACTGCGTGTTTGCTGTTCAAGCTGTTGCAAGCGTTTAAGCTCTGCAGATGTTAAAAATTCACTACCGGCGATTCCATACTGCAGCTGTGTTGTTAGCATCTCCTCAACCATGGCATCCTTATATTGCCGCGGAGTAAAGCCTGCTTGCCTAATCAACTGTTCGAAACGGGTAGGACTGTATTTTCCATCCTCTTTAAAAGCATCTTGAGAAATTATTTCTCGGTCTATCGCTTGCTCTGGGAAGAATAAACCATAATTTTTAGCTGTCTGGGTCAGCAGGGTGCGGTCAATTAGCTGATCAAGAACTGTCTTTTGAATTTTCTTTTCATCAATCTGTGCAGGATCAAATTTTTCACTTTGAGCCATTTGATTTATCTGAATATTAACAGCCCTGGCTAACTCCCTTTGAGAAATTTCCTCATCATTGACAGTAGCCACAGCGGTGTTGGTCGTCACCAATCGTAATGATTCCAATCCAAAAATTGCAAATACAAAAATGATAAGAAATACAATTACTTTAACGACCCAACTCTGCGCATTATCCCTCATCGTTTGCAGCATAATAACCTCAGCAGCATCGCCTATCTTGCAATTAAAACGTTAACAAAAAAAAAAGCGCATCATTGATGCGCCTTGATTGACTTATAGCGGTACGCACGGTAACAAACCTACTTGTTATGTAACCAAGCAAGTCAGCATGCCGCATGAACGAGCACTATTTCAAGTATTGACTTGCCAAGGTCAGCTTAACATGCTGACCTTCGGGAAGGCGCCTTAGTTTACAGCATCCTTCAGTGCTTTACCCGCTTTGAAGCTTGGCACTTTAGCAGCTGCAATCTGAATAGGCTCACCAGTTTGAGGATTACGCCCAGTACGTGCAGCACGCTCTTTTACAGAAAAAGTACCAAAACCAACCAAAACGACCTGATCACCATCTTTCAACGCTTTGGTTACAGAACCGATCATGGCATCAAGAGCACGTCCGGCAGCCGCTTTAGAAATATCTGCAGAAGCTGCGATGGCATCTATTAACTCTGATTTATTCACTCTATTCCCCTTCTATTGAGATCTTCAGTAAATGCTCAAGGTAAGCAGATAATAAGATATGCGTATATTAATTACGCACACAATTTAAAAACAGTCAAATTAAAAAACACGCTGCTTGCAAAATACCCCCCATAACGCAATGTCATTTCTTTTTAACACTCGCCTGGTGTGGTATGAAACAGCCGGTATCCGCCTGACCTTGTGATACCAAAGCGAGTTGGGATTTATACCAACTCGTTTTGCTCACTGTCAAGAAAGCATCAAGCCTAGTGCGTATTTATTCGCTCGCCTGCATCACTTTCTTTAACATCTTCTCCGGCAACAATTTCATTTTGCACGGTTTCATCTGGCAAAGGATCAGGCATGTACTGCAGTGCAACTTCTAAAACTTGATCTATCCATTTAACTGGCCTGATATCAAGGTCTTGTTTAATATTATCAGGAATTTCTTTCAAGTCGCGCTCATTTTCATCAGGGATGATAACCGTTTTAATGCCCCCTCGATGAGCTGCTAACAATTTCTCTTTTAACCCACCAATAGGCAACACTTGTCCTCGAAGCGTTATTTCCCCTGTCATCGCTACATCTGCACGAACAGGAACTCCTGTTAATACCGAGACGAGTGCCGTACACATTGCAATACCAGCACTTGGACCATCTTTAGGTGTCGCACCCTCAGGAACATGGATATGAATATCATTCTTTTCATGGAAGTTTTTCGGGACGCCCAGCACTTTCGCACGGCTTCTCACGACTGTCAATGCAGCTTGAATAGATTCCTGCATCACATCACCCAGTGAGCCAGTCTTCACATGATGTCCTTTTCCTGGTACAGCAACAGCTTCAATTGTGAGCAGTTCACCACCCACTTGAGTCCAAGCAAGCCCTGTAACCTGACCAACCTGATCTTGTTCTTCGGCAATACCATACTTATACTGGCGTACACCCGAATAGTGTTCCAAATCTTCAGGCGCAACCACAACCTTAGTGAATGCTTGTTGTTTACTTTTTTGTAATGCGTGCGCCTTGACAACTTTACGACATACTTTTGCAATTTGTCTTTCAAGCCCACGCACACCAGATTCGCGGGTATAATATCGAATTAAATCACGAATTGTCTGTTCTTTTAACTCAATTTCGTCTGCTTTTAACCCATTTAATTTAATTTGCTTAGGTATTAAGTAGCGCGTAGATATATTGACTTTTTCGTCTTCGGTATAACCAGGAATTCGAATGACTTCCATTCTATCCAATAAAGGTCCTGGAATATTCATCGAATTTGAAGTACATACAAACATAACATCCGATAAGTCATAATCAACCTCAAGATAATGATCATTAAAGGTGTTATTTTGTTCCGGATCAAGTACTTCAAGTAGTGCAGAAGATGGATCACCTCTCATATCTGCACCCATTTTATCAATTTCATCTAATAAAAAGAGTGGATTTTTTACCCCCACTTTACACATTTTTTGCAGCAACTTACCTGGCATCGAACCGATATATGTTCTTCGGTGCCCGCGTATTTCAGCTTCATCCCTCACACCACCCAGCGCCATTCGTACAAATTTACGATTGGTTGCCCGAGCTAAAGACTCACCTAATGATGTTTTACCGACACCAGGAGGACCTACCAGACACAGTACAGGGCCTTTTAATTTACGGACCCGCTGCTGAACAGCTAAATACTCTAAAATGCGCTCTTTAACTTCCTCCAGCCCATAGTGATCATGCTCTAGAATTTCTTCCGCCTTAACCAGGTCATGTCGTATTTTGCTACGCTTTTTCCATGGCAGATTAATCATCCAGTCTATGTAACTGCGAACCACTGTAGCTTCTGCTGACATAGGCGACATAAGCTTTAACTTATTAAGCTCAGACTGAACTTTATCTTGAGCATCTTTAGGCATACCCGCATCTTCAATGCGTTGCTGAAGCTCCTCAATTTCATTCGGAGCCTCATCCATGTCCCCCAGCTCTTTTTGAATGGCTTTCATCTGCTCATTCAAATAGTACTCACGCTGAGACTTTTCCATCTGCTTTTTGACACGGCCACGAATTCGCTTCTCAACCTGCATCAAGTCTATTTCAGACTCAATTAAAGTCATTAATTGCTCAATTCGCTCACGCACATCAGCAACTTCAAGAATTTGCTGCTTATCTGCAATCTTTAGACTCATATGAGCTGCCACAGTGTCACTCAGTCGCCCTGGCTCATCTATTGTAGACAAGGACGTCAGCACTTCACTGGGTACTTTGCGGCTTAATTGAACATACTGTTCAAACTGGGATAACAAAGAGCGTGTGAGCACATCCCCTTCCCGCTCATCCATAGCCAGAACGGGTAATGCTGTTGCTGTTACCTTAAAGTAGCCTTCATCATCATTAAAGGCCTCAATATGTGCACGATATCCGCCTTCAACCAATAGCTTGACGGTGCCGTCAGGCAACTTTAGCAGTTGTAATATTGTGGCAACAGTACCTATGGGAAAAATATCATCACGCGTTGGCTCATCATCAGATGCATTCTTTTGAGCAACAAGCATTATCTGCTTGTCCGCAGCCATAGCGGCTTCTAACGCCTTTATCGACTTTTCTCTGCCCACAAATAAGGGGATAACCATATGTGGGTAAACGACCACATCACGTAAGGGTAACAGAGGTAATGCAATACCCTCCATGTGGTTGGAGATAGTAGGATTATCCATTTATGGCCCCCTCAAAACTTCTGTGTGGTGTCAGGTCGTACATTAAACACCCTAACTTTGACTCAAAACTTGATTATCGTTTTAAGATGGGGCTAATTGCCGCAAATTACAAGCTAAATCTTGCTGATTATTTTTTTATGAAAAGTAGTCAATGCAATTTATAATTAACAAACCCATCAAATAGCAAAATAAAAACTATTCAACGTCAATCACTTAGCAGTATATACACATCAACTAACTATTCACTTGGGATAGACTTATCTTTCTTTCAAAACATAATATCTATACTCATAACGAATATTTTTTTGAGATCACCAACAACAATTCTCAAGTTACCTAGGGCTATAAAATTGAGTCGTGAAGGGTATGCATTGAGCGGAATACGTTCATCCTAGAGAAAAGGTTGAAAGACAAAAAATATGTAGCTAACGACTTTAAAATTCCTTTTATTAAACACACTGAAGAAGTGCGGTTTTTTCTATTTACTCTCACCCCCCCCTTATTAGTCGCAACTCACCTCAGTATCAGCAGAAAGCGATGCCTTCTGAGCAAATACTACTCATATCAACTACCAATTAAGCGTAATATCCCTTATGAAAATTTGGAGCAGAGAAACATTTACTACATCAATATTGGTATTACTCGACATAAAAAAAGGAGCATATAGCTCCTTTTAAAATTTATTTACGGTATTTACGATACATTACATATCAGTAACCGCTTTATCATAAATAACCAACACAATGTGTTGTTTTTTCAAGCAAAGCAAAACCTTTAATCTTCAGGTAGTGCCTTTTGTTCATTATTATTTTCATAAATTAGCAAAGGCTCTGAATCACCTTTGATCACTGAATCATCTATAACAACCTTCGACACATTTGCAATGGATGGAATTTCATACATGCTATCAAGCAATACATTTTCCAAAATTGAGCGTAAACCGCGAGCACCTGTTTTACGTTCCATTGCTTTTTTCGCAATTGCACGCAAAGCATCTTCACGAAAGTCAATCTCAACATCTTCCATTTCAAACAGTTTACTATACTGTTTGGTCAAAGCATTTTTAGGATCCGTTAAAATACTGACTAATGCTTCTTCGTCTAGCTCATCCAACGTAGCTATTACTGGTAGACGACCCACAAATTCAGGTATCAGACCATAGCGCACTAAATCTTCAGGCTCGACATCTTTAAGGGTTTCGCCAACCTTCTTAGATAAGTCTTTACTCTTCACCTCAGCAGAGAAACCAATACCACCTTTCTCTGAGCGGTCACGAATGACTTTTTCCAAGCCTGCAAACGCTCCACCACAAATGAAAAGAATATTTCCAGTATCAACCTGTAAAAATTCCTGTTGTGGGTGCTTTCTACCACCTTGAGGAGGAACAGAAGCAACAGTGCCTTCAATAAGCTTCAACAGTGCTTGTTGTACACCCTCACCGGAAACATCTCGGGTGATCGAAGGGTTATCAGACTTACGAGAAATTTTGTCTATTTCATCAATGTAGACAATGCCCATCTGTGCCTTTTCTACATCATAGTCACATTTCTGCAACAGCTTTTGGATGATGTTCTCAACATCTTCACCTACATAGCCAGCCTCAGTGAGTGTTGTCGCATCAGCAATGGTAAAAGGTACATTCAATAGTCTTGCTAACGTTTCTGCCAACAGTGTTTTACCACTCCCTGTTGGACCTATTAACAGGATATTACTTTTACCTAGTTCAACATCATCTTTCTTATTACCTTTCTGCAGCCGTTTATAGTGATTATAAACCGCAACAGACAAAACCTTTTTGGCACGATACTGACCAATGACATACTCATCGAGAATGGCGTTGATCTCTTTTGGGGTAGGCAATTTGTCTGAGGTACTGTCAGGGCTATTTTCTTGCACCTCTTCACGGATGATGTCGTTACACAAATCGACACATTCATCACAAATGAAGACAGAGGGGCCTGCAATTAGTTTACGCACCTCATGCTGACTTTTCCCACAGAAAGAGCAATAAAGCAACTTTCCGCCATCTTCGCCTTTGCCGTTTTTTTCGTCAGTCATTCGATTTACCCTACTGAGACAACGAGTCTACTTTGCTAAATGTAGCCTGCTACATTGTTTTTCAAGTAGATGGCAAGAAGAGGAGTGAATACACTCCCCTTACTTTAGCTTAGATTATTCTGCTGCAGCCCGCTTAGTGATCATTTGATCAACCAAACCATAACTAACAGCTTCTTCAGCACTCATAAAATTGTCACGATCTGTATCTTTCGCAACGACTTCAAGGGGCTGTCCAGTATGATGGGATAAGACTTTATTCAAGCGATCACGAATTTGCAAAATTTCGCGTGCATGAATTTCTATATCTGAAGCTTGCCCTTGGAATCCACCAAGAGGTTGGTGAATCATTACTCTTGAATGTGGCAGACAATAACGCTTACCTGGTGCACCAGCAGTGAGTAAGAGAGCTCCCATACTCGCAGCCTGTCCTATACACATCGTACTGACATCAGGTTTAATAAACTGCATGGTATCATATATCGACATTCCTGCCGTAACGGAACCACCAGGTGAGTTTATATAAAGATGTATATCTTTATCTGGGTTTTCTGACTCTAAAAACAATAACTGCGCAACAACCAGATTCGCCATGTGATCTTCGACCTGACCCACGAGGAAAATGACACGCTCTTTGAGCAGTCTAGAGTAAATATCAAATTGACGTTCACCACGTGCTGTTTGTTCAACAACGTAGGGAACCAAAGTGTTCTTGGTTATCACTTTTTGGGAATGACCATCATAAATGAAAGAGTTGGACATATCCTTGCTATCCCCCTTGTGGACACAGTGACCAAACAGCCGGCATTAACCGGCTGTTTATAGAGATCAACTGGCTACGTCGGTCTCAGCTTGTTGTTCTTTCTCGGCTTCACTTTCCTGAGCAGGCTTAATGGCTTCTTCGTAACTGCATTCTTTCACCGTTACCTGTGCTGTATCCAGGACAGTATCAACCACCTGATCTTCAAGTACAATTGAACGTACTTCAGACATTTGGCGCTCATTGCTATAGTACCAGCTGACAACTTGCTCTGGCTGCTCATAAGCTGAAGCAATATCTTCAACCAGGGCTTTTACACGCTCATCATCAACTGTTATGTCATGCTGCTTAACAACTTCAGCTACAACCAAGCCTAGTTTTACCCGCTTAAGGGCGCGATCCTGAAATAGCTCTGCTGGCAGTTTAGCAGGATCTACCTGGTTTTCGCCACCAAATATCTGCTGTGCAGCTTGTTGTCGCATCCGATTAATTTCATCATCCAGCAACGCTTTTGGTACGTCAACTTCATTCTCAGCTAGCAGGCCATCCATCACTTGGTTTTTAACCTTGTTTTTGATCGCATGCTGTAGCTCGCGTTCCATGTTTTTGCGAACTTCTGCTTTAAATGCATCAAGTCCACCATCAGCAACACCAAACTTAGCAAAAAATTCATCATTCAATTCAGGTAAGACAGCTTCTGCCACTTCCTTAACTTGAATTGTGAACTCAGCAGGCTGACCTGCCAAAGACTCTGCTTGATAGTCCTCGGGAAAGGTAACATTAATAACCTTTTCTTCACCCGCCTTACTACCAACCAAACTTGACTCAAAACCTTCAATCATTTGACCTGAGCCTAGCTCAAGCTTGAAATCTTCTCCTTTTCCACCTTCAAACTCTTCACCATCTTTACGACCCACAAAGTCAATGATCAACTGATCACCATCTTTTGCTTCACGCTCTACAGTTTGCCACTCACGATTTTGATTACGGAGTGTTTCCAGCATTTGCTCTACATCAGCATCAGTGACGTCAGCACTGGGCTTTTCTATAGTAATACCTTCATAACCTTTCAGCGCGAGTTCTGGGTAAACCTCAAAAGTCGCGATAAACTCAAAGTCTTCACCCGGCTCCATTTTGACAGGTTCAACTGTGGGCATACCTGCAGGACGTAATGATTCTTTTTGAATAGCTTCTATAAAAGAAGACTGCATTACATCTCCTACAACTTCCTGGCGTGTAGACTTGCCGAAACGACGCTTAACCACACTAAGTGGTACCTTACCAGGACGGAAGCCATCAAGACGTACTTTTTTTGCGGTGTCTTTCAAACGCTCAGTGACTTTTGCTTCCACCTGCTCCGCAGGTACCGTAATGGTCAGACGACGCTCTAAACCAGAAGTCGCTTCGAGTGAGACTTGCATCGTTGTTCCTCGTTAAAACAAATTCTTCGAAGGGCCTAATCAAAGCAAAATGTTATCAGACTATCAACGTGATAGCCTCACGAACCCCTAACTTTTTCTGCCGACAATACAAAAATGGGGATAAGTCACCTTATCCCCATTTTTTTGATCTTGGTGCGGAAGGAGAGACTCGAACTCTCACACCTTTCGGCACTGGAACCTAAATCCAGCGTGTCTACCAATTTCACCACTTCCGCTTTAACTTAAACTAATAGCTCACCGTTCGATCAACTATCAAAAACTGGGGTGGACGATGGGACTTGAACCCACGACCACAGGAGTCACAATCCTGTGCTCTACCAACTGAGCTACGCCCACCATAAAATCGTAACTTCAATTACAGCTCAACCAGTCTCTTTAAAACCAAAGCAAGAGGCTGGCGCGCCCGGCAGGACTCGAACCTGCGACCATCCGCTTAGAAGGCGGATGCTCTATCCAGCTGAGCTACGGGCGCTCATCTTACAGCACCTTTCAAAAAATTCAAGCGCTTATTTCTACAACCGATACTAACAACCAACCTCTTTTAAACCCTATCAACTGATGTCGATAGAAACAAAGAACCTCACACTGTTAGTCAAAACTGATATTTGCAAAGCATTTTTTAAACACTTAATCAGTCCGGTTGCTAGAGTTCAGATCGCTTGAAGCTGTGCTGCTCAGCAAGTGGTGCGCATAATACTTGCTGACCCAACTGCCGTCAACGCTTTAAAGCACTTTTTTATCAACCAGTCAGCCTATTGCTTATATATTAACCAACACAGGTGCCGTACACTATTATAGTGTTTAACTACTGATAACCTCTTTTAGTTACTTGCAGCTTGTATATGCACACTGGTTATCAATAATACCTTTACCCATCAATAGCGCTCTTTTAAGTAACTATGCCAATTGCTAATACCCCAGCACGCATGCGACAATGCACGCCCCAATGAGCACCAACTGACTCCTAATTTACAAGGCACTTTAATAAGCATCATGAGCGGAAATATCATCGATGGCAGAGCAATAGCCACCCAATTGATTGAGCGCATCGGTCAGCAGGTAGCAAACCTTTCTGCAACCGGTCAACGTCCTCCAGGCTTGGCAGTTATCCTTGTTGGGGAAGACCCAGCCTCACAAGTTTATGTAAATAACAAGCGAAAGGCCTGTGAGCGAGCAGGTATAGTCTCAAAAGCATTCGACCTCCCTCCTGACACAACACAGCATTCGTTACTAACACTCATAGACGAGCTTAATAATGATGCCTGCATTGATGGTATTCTCGTCCAGCTCCCTTTACCAGCCCACATTAATCAAGAGTTAGTGATTGAGCGTATCGCCCCCTCTAAAGATGTTGATGGTTTTCATCCATATAATATGGGACGCCTAGCACTTCGTATGCCAGTACTAAGACCCTGTACACCCAAAGGCATCATGACTTTGTTAGAGTCAATTAATGCCAATGTCCGAGGGAGTAAAGCAACTATTGTTGGCGCTTCAAACATAGTAGGTAGGCCTATGTCTCTAGAACTGCTTCTTGCTGGCGCAACGGTCACGACCTGTCACCGCTTTACCAAAGATCTTGCCGCTGAAGTTGCCGCCGCGGATATAGTAGTCGTTGGGGCAGGTAAGCCAGGACTTGTCAAAGGCAACTGGATTAAGCCAGGCGCTATTGTTATTGATGTCGGTATTAATCGTTTACCCAATGGTAAACTGGTAGGTGATGTAGAATTTGAAGAAGCTCAGCGACGTGCCAGCTGGATTACACCTGTCCCTGGTGGGGTAGGACAAATGACTGTCGCTACATTAATTGAAAATACATTTTACGCTGCCACTGAACTTCACAGTGTACAGCGCTAAATAATTTACTTTGGAATCCCTTCTTAACCTAAGATGAAGGGATTCTGTTCTAACCCAAGCCCACCTTCTATTAAACAAACCTCCCCTATTTAAAAACTTAACCTTATCAAAAGCAATCAAATGTCTAAATATCATTACCTTATGGTTTAAGGCCCAGCTTGTCTTTGCTAACGAACTGTTTATAATCAGCCAAAAATAATGACTCAATAAAAAATACGTTGCGAGTAATTTAGCAAATATTTTTATATTAAAGATCCCTGAATAATAATACTTATTTGGTTCTGTATTATAAGTATTCGTTAACTATTTATTCGCACGTTATACACCTTTAGTGATGTACTTTTTAGGAACAGTGCTAACGCTTATAGTTAATGCGTTTACAATCAATCCTCAGAGAAACAACAAGCTAAAATAAGCCAGATAGGATGATCGTGGCATAGTCCTAAAAAATACCCGCTAATGGTATCAATGTCCTTAACTCATCAGACAGTCACATGTAAGCAACTTCTGCCTACATTTCGACCACAACCGTGAGTATTGACTAAACTTTATACAACACTTTTTTTAATAACAATATCTCAACCATAGGCAAGGTGTTTATGCGCTACTGGTTATTCTTGTGTACCTTTTTAACTGCATTGAGTACTCACAGCTCAGCTGAAGATGTAAAGTTTCGCTTAATTACTGAAAACTTCCCACCTTACAACTACAGTATCCATAAAAATGCATACGAACATAAGGAGGAAAACATTGGCGGTCTGGCTGTTGAAGTTGTTCAAGCATTATTTCAACGAGCTGATCTCTCCTACTCGATGAAGCTTCGTCAGTGGAATTATGCATATGCTTATGCTCAACGCCGCCCTTTCCGTGGCGTCTTTGGGACAACACTAACAGAAGCACGCAAACCACTATTCAAATGGGTTGGACCTCTCATTAGTAATGACTGGATGCTGTTTGCTAAAGCCGACTTCAGTGGCAATATCGCCTCAGAAGAAGACCTTAAACCCTACAAGATTGGCGCTTATAAAGGTGATGTGCGCGCCGAATACCTAAAGTCAAAAGGGTTTAATGTTTCTGAAGTCGACAATGATCGCGTAAACCCAAAACGTTTAGCAACAGGTTTAATCGACTTATGGATTTCAGGAGGCTACTCGGGCAGCTACTACGCCAAAGAAGCGGGTGTCACGAATATTAAACCCGTTTATACAGTAAGAAAGTCCGACCTGTACTTAGCCATGCATAAAGAAACACCACAAAAGTATATCGACCAGCTTAATCAAGTACTTAATGGTATGCGCAGTGAAGGCTTTATTACCAATTTGACCCAAAAATATGAGAAATCACTAGGCATGCCTTAGCTAAGCGCAGCCTATTCATTTCCATCAATTTTAAGCTTCACTCACTTGCTTGTCTCTGGTCATTTTTGGAAGCCAACAACACCAGAACAGCAAGTGAGTGCCAAGCAATTGACAAAACCCCAAGATCAGCTCAATGCTAACTATCTTAACAAGCAGCGCAATCCTTCAACAACACAGCCATGCTGATAAAGCATGATCAAAAACCTTTTAATTATATGTTCCAATCAGCAGGGTTAGCTGTATTAAAACGAGAGATTTTTCTACTTTTATCACCTTTTAGTTGGTAGTACGTATCTTGATATATTTTCCATCGACACAGGTCGATAGGCGTAACTTCAGAGGCATTAACACTGTCAACCAAGGTGCTAACTTCCAGAGCTGCAGCCACTAATTCAGAACAAAAAAACTTACTAAAATCTTCCCGATTGTAGCCTATACCATGCCCCCCAAATGGCAGTTCATCTAACGCATCTAACGCCGATTTAATTGCTTGCGACATATCATAAGGCTTTCTCTCTTTGGCTTGATTAAACAGAAAATTATAAAATGCTTTTTGCTTAAAACGTGTTTTTCTTAACTCTTCGTTAAGCGGTAACCACCAAAGCTCACCATCATAGGTATTTAAGCGATCACTAAATCGCGAAATGTTGACGCCATTAAAGCCATGGAGCGATGTTGACTCAATGATTTGATTAAAAAATCTATTAGTATCATCACTCGTAATTTTTGTTTGTAAAATGACGCCTACATGCGAAACATCTGAAAAAGTTGCAAACTTTATAATTTCTGAAAAGTGCCCTTTTCCACCGAAGGCAATGACATCACCTGGCTGCATCAAAGGTCGTGCATCTTCATAGAATATCTGCTTCACAGGCATAACTACTCCCCCGTTTTTTAACGAGTTTTTACACAATTATTTGTGGGTTAACTTGTTTACTCTACTGAGTGTAGTCAAAACATAAAACCAGTGTCAGATCCCTTCAACACCCGTTTTAATGCATATTTATTCTTGCTTTAGCGAGTCCAGATCTTCTTTTCTTATTACTAAGCACTGTTGCAAGCTACTAAGCATAGCTGCAACACAAGCAATGTCGTATTTTGCCTAGTTTTTCTCATGTAAAGCAGCACTTATAGTTAGAGCATCAAATACGTTACTAAAAATGAGATTTATCTCAATTTGTCTACCTATTGTTTTCGACATAAATAAAGTGAGTGTGATATACAAACAGCTAAAACTTAGTTCAAAAAACTTTTGGGGATTTAAATACATCCATTAAATACCTTAGCTTGGTATTTACTTATAAATCAGAAATTTTCAACACGTTTAAATTTATAAAAAACTAACCAACACCTGCTCATAACAGTCTTTTTCATGAAGTTTGCGCATAAAATACATAAGAGATAACAATGAAACTCATTAATATAAAAAAATATTTTATTATCAGCTCCACTCTATTACTCACTACCTTTTCTGCACATGCGACAGCGAATCTGAGTCCCAAAAATGTGTTAAATAAAGCGCATAAGGCACAAACTAATAAAGCCATCAAGAATTTTAAGCAAAACCGAACGGCTAAAGGCTATATTTATGCATCAGAAAACAAGCTAATCGGGAATACCCAGGAAACCTTCAAGGTTACCGTAGGCCCTCATAATACCCAAATGAGTTCTGTGACAGGTAACATCCACTTTGCATTTGATCCAACCCAAGCAGCATGTACTCGTGGTCTCCACCTTACGTATTCGATTGGGGCATCAACGCCGATTTCAATTAGTCCTAGCTGTGATAACTTACTACACAAAGAATTAAACTACGATTGGAGTCATACCATTGCTTCACCTGAAGTTACGCTACCAGAGGTTCCCTTAGATGGCTTAGGCATCTTTAGAGTTGGCGCTAAAGTAGGTGGTGCTTTTAATGTGGGCGCTAACTTTCGTGCAGGCCTAAAAATTGGTGGTTTCGAAAAAAACAACGACCCTATTTATCAACAGGGCGTGAGACAGCCCGATGTTATCTATGCTACAGCCAGTCCCTGGATTTCAGGTAGTGTTACTGGTAAAGCCTATGCCGCCGTTGATTTTCTGGGGATGAAGCGTATAGAGAAAGGGGTTAAAGGGCGTCTTAACCTCATTAATATGTCTACGGAAGGACACATTGAAGGAGGCATTACTTATAAGCCTGGTGCAGCCTCTTTACTCAACACAAACGAAAACCCTTATCAGTATTACACTAAACTGAAATGGACAGGCAGTGCTAAAGGCGGAGATGGTGATATTTCACTTTATTGTGACGTAAAGCTCTTCAATGTGTGGAATATATTTAGTCGTTCTACCAAAGTGATCAGCTGGAAACCTATCTACGAAACTCAAAAAACCTTCTACGAAAAATCACACTATTTTTAGAGGCAAGCTCGCTACGAAGGATATATTTATTGAAAACGAGTAAAACGCAAGAAACTATACCCAAAACGAAGGATTTTTAGGGGCGGCGGTCAAGCGATGAAGCCCCTGGAGCTTATATTAATAATTGACTGGGGTGAAGAGCACTGACAACAAACCCTAAAAATGATTCGTGAAGGGTATATACTCCTCATTTATAGATATCCAGAGCACCTCTATTTAAAGGGCACCTCTAAAAAGATACATTTTTAAAGGTGCCATAAAAACACATTAAATGTGCTATACCCATAGCAATGGGTATATGAGTTTTTGCTATCGCCTTTACAAAAGCGAGTTAATAATCTCATTAGGTGGTCCAATCCATGAGTAAAATACACCGAACCCTCTTTTTCTCTATAGTCACGTTACTTGGTGGCATGTTGGCTGGACTACTCTATTTTGCAGCGATGAATACCGTAACGCCTAATAGTTTACCGAAAACTGACCCATCATCTTTAGTAAATGAATCAAATAATAAGATTGAAAATACAGCAAACGATAAGCAGCAAAAACTCGCCTATCAAGTCACCATAAACAGTAATATGACAAACGCCAGTAATGAAGCAACCAGTACTGTCATTCGTTTCAACTTGGCCTTAAAACAATCTAACCCTGATTCAAAGAATTCAACATCGCTGTTGGGTCGTATTGACCAAATAACCACAAGCAGTCCAGCTGTCGCTATGAGTGCTCTACCTGAATCTCTTTCGTTTACGGCAAAATACCAAGATGGCTATTTCCACGATATCGACTTACTGCAGTTACCAGAAGGCCATCCTCTCTTCATTATTAAAACAGTATTACAGCACCTATCCTATAACCAACATAAACCTCTTCAGCTCCAGTTAGCGGATGGCACATATACTTTCCAATATATACGACAAAAACTGCAAGTAAAACGTGAAGCAGTGCGCATAAATCATATAACAACACAAACAGATACATATCGTATTATTTCAGAATCAGATCAATGGAAATTGCTTTTACAAACATCTTTACATCCCCAGTCCCTCAAATACGATACATTTCGTCAAATTAAGTACAACGACCAGGTTATAAATATTGATCAATCGATTACAGTCGACCTTATTCCTTTTCCACTTGTTTTTGATGACTCCCCTACCCTCTTTGCACACAATGCAAACAAGGACTATACCCTTGTAACTTCCACATCACATAAACAGCCCACAATTGAAAGTAATGCTGAACTTATGAGTGCGCTAACAGCATTCACCAATGCTCCTGACTTATATGCTATATCAGCCATAGGACAATATGCTGCTCAACATGCTGGACTTTCATTTGTGGAAGACATTTTACTGAATACCTCACAAGATGATGCTATAAAATCAGCAATAATATTTGCCCTTGAACAGTCAGGTGTCCCTGAAGCTAACAATATATTGTCAGCAATCATTCTGAATGAAGCCATCGATGAAAAAAACAGACTTCGAGCAATCACTTCTATAGCAAAACTTGGCGATGTTACTTCTGACTTAGCACTCGACACGCTACAACAAATGTCTCATATTGATAATAAAACCATCGCTGATACGGCAATCCTTAATGTAGGAATATTAGGTGATCATGCTGAGCATTTAGCTGATAACGTCACTGACTTTCTTAATAAGAAACTACACCAAGATAACAGCAATAATCGCTATATTACATTACTTGCTATAAATAACCTCAACACTTCAACCCTAAATCAACAGATAATGCCCTTTTTGACCAGTGGTCATTATGAAGAACGCATGGTTGCTGCACGCATTCTTGCAAAGAATGAGCAGTACCAAACAAAATTATTTGATCATTTATTAGTTGAAAACAATCCCAGTGTTGCCGGTGAAATCATTGATGCTTACTTATCCCAAAAAAAGGCACCCTCTTTATCAAAAGAATATCAATCAAAACTCATCCGCCGTATGAATACAACGACCATCACTCCACTACGGGATAAGTACGAAGTGTTATTAAATGCAACAAATGAATAGTAGGTTTAATGAAGGGTAGCTTTTTATACCCTTCCTGCCTCTATGTTTACTTTTCATTCATACAGTTCTACATAAAAAACCTATATAGGTTCTCACTTTCTCGCTTTACCTACATACTAATGGCAAATATCCTACACAGGCATACAACAATCGTCACTTTGCTTAGAAACCAAGTTAGGCCAAACTATATATCAACAGGCTGGCACCAACGGATGGTTCAAGGAAGCTCTTTCGTAAGGATGCGTCAGGGAGAAGCCAGCCAGGTTTTAAGTTAGAACCCAATGGAATGGGTTAGGGAACAACTTAAAGGACTAAGTATCACTAGGATGGTGACAAAAAAACCTGCAGGATGCAGGTTTTTTTGTGTCTATAGATTAGTATGCTACAGAAGCCTTCCTATACTTCCTTCACTTGACTTTGAGTCATAACGCTCCCGCAGAGCGGGAGGCTTGACAGCTATGAGCAGCCCCAAGGGCTGCCAATGTTAAAGTTCAGTGTTTAAAATTAGCTTCCGTGTTAAAAATCACCCTCTTCATCCGTGCCTTTTCCATCCAGCTGCTCTTGGTTTCGAATATACTTTCTAATCTGCTCTTCTTCGAATCCAACCGTTGAAATCGCATAGCCTCTTGCCCATAACGACTCCCCATTGAAGTTTCTTTTCCTTCCACTAAATTGCCTTGCAACTGCTATGGCACTTTTACCTTTTAAATACC
>NZ_AUAF01000084.1 GCF_000428585.1 Zooshikella ganghwensis DSM 15267
TCATTGCCAGCAAAAGAGGTTAGTGAAATGATCCAACATCACTGGCAAATTGAAAACAGCTTGCACTGGAGTTTGGATGTTGCATTCAGAGAAGATGATAGTCGAATTCGTAAAGGACATTCAGCTGAAAATATGTCTAGAATTAGGCAGATAGCACTTAATATTCTTAAGCAAGATAATACTTATAAAATTGGAATAAAAAATAAGAGACTCTCTGCTGGTTGGGATCATGAATATTTAATGAAGCTAATTTGTTCGGTGTAAATTTATATGCGATTGCCCTGCCCTAATAGATAGTTGCTTAAATAATAACTTTTAGAGAAATATAGGGCACAATATTGAAAACTATAATCGCTAGCTTATAGTATGCTAGATATTTAAAGTAAGCCAATAGCAGATTAGTTTCTTTCACACCAAATAGCTTGTTATGAAGTACAGTGATTTGTTCTTTCATCAAACAAATTGAAATAGTAGATAGTATTAATAAACTCACATTGAAAATAGTGCACCAACCAAAAAAGCTTGTCACTAATGCCACTTGTGTTGTATCCATTTGTATTCCATACCGTGTTTTATATGTAAACTACCCTCAAAAATATACTTTTTATTTTACACGATATGTTTCTGTCAGACACAGTAAGCATTCTGTGGCTGACAGAACGATAACGCTTATGACTGTATGATTTCTGGCCAGCGTTGAATGCTCTTTTTGCGTAATGATGAAGCCAAATCGCGTAATGGCTGTTCGATAGGACCAGGTATGTTATGTGGCGTATGGAAAGTAGACATTACGTGTTCATGGACCGTTTGTTCTTGTATATCATGGCACGATTTTTCTAAATCACTTCGCCTGGGCCATTCATTAAACTCCATATTGGGTGATTTTTTCAGGCAATAACGTAATGCTAATTTACACTCATCAAGTGTGCCAACACACTCCCATGGTTTAATGGTTGCTGTGGTTAGCTCGATCATGTACTTGCGAATAGTAGGAATTTTAAATAAATCCTGGCCAAATATGTTAATTAATGTTTGTTGTTCAAAAAAAGGATATAAGGCCATATAAGTGAAGGCACATTTGTGGCAATTATTGCACCATTTATTATTACCCATACCCATATTGCAGCTGAAAAATGCATCAAAATATTGTGGGAAATGGCTAAACATTTCTCCCAATCGAAAATCAGTAAAGGGTCTAGCAATGCTGAATAATTTTGCTTCTTGTAATACAGAATTTTGTATAAACGTATTAAAAAAGTTTTCAAATGTTGATGTTTTACCACTTTGGTGATTGACCTCAACCCCTTTGTAAATCAAGTTAGAGTCATCTGCAGAATGTTCAGCTCCTGTGACAAGATACTTGAATCCTGTTAAGTAACTAATTATCAGACTTGCCGCAGTGATAACTTGTAAGTAGGGTTCTGCGCCCCAAGGGTATACCGCATCTGTCTTTGCCTGTTCACTTAAACTAAAGTCAAAGGCATATTTTTCTGGATTGCCTGAACGGTCAATGACTCTTAAGCGAATTGTGTTAGGGTGTGCACTCAGCCAGGCAAAGGGAAGACCAATTCCCTTCAATAATTCAGCAGATACACAGGAATCTTTGCCGCCACCATTAAGCATTAATGCTTTCTCTTCAGCGTGAGCAAAGGGAACAGGGTGTAATGCTCGTTTTCCTGAAGACAAAACAGCAACAGGTCGAGATGGGTCAAGGCCTTGCAGGTATCTGAACTCCGCCAGTGCTGCCATCATGCGTTGTTCAAGTAGTGCGCATTCTTGATCATTCAGCTTGGCGCAATCGCAACGAATGGTTGCGAAATCACTCAAGATAAAGTGGCCTGCCGCAAAGGCTAAGCCAAGGTTAACAAATAGGGGATGATGATTTTCTCGATTTAAGTTTGATAATTGATGTATAGGTAAATCAAAGCGAACCCAGCTATTGTAGCGCTGGTTACCCACCCGGTAAGTGAAAATAATGTCAGGAAACTTTAACTCATAGTCTTCAAATATTAACGCTTTATCCCGAGGTAATGGGTCTTTGAAGAAATTACGAACTTTTTTTAAAGGCCTTTTTAAGGCAGATAACCGGGTGGTGGACATCTGCATAAATCCGTTCCTTTTTAAGCAGTGTAATATACCCTTCGTTTTGGGTATAGCAATAGGGTATTGAAAAACCTAACGTTAAACAAGGGGGGCTTTTCGTAAAAATAACCTTTGTAAATCAGTTGTAGGGTATAGCTAAGTGTAGTGTATAAATTAGAGAAATGGCTGGTCACTAAACTTATTTGGTGCTAAGTCACAGCCCTCCTTGGCGGCAACTTATTCAGTAGTGTTAACACGGTGTTGTACATTTTTTCGATGTACGTCCTTCGCTGCTCCAGATCTATCAAGATTTTGTTAGCAAAGGAATGCATACGTCAAATATCCACTTGCCTTCTGGGTGTTCCGATGCATTGTTATAATAACGTTCGTAGCAAGGTTGATCCCCACACTCATAGCCATTTTCGACAAGCCAAGCAAAGGCTTCATCCCATGCTTGCTCAAAGTTGTTACCACTCATTTCAAAGTGACAGACGGCAAAGGTACCCCCTTGAATGGTTTGTGTCGCAACAGGTCCCTCAAGTTTCATTTCAGCGGGAAGGGTAATACATGCATCAACACGACACTTTTCTGGCGGTGTGACTTCAGGATTATCCCAGTAGACACCTAATACTATGCCTGTGCTTAGAAGCCCTTTAGGTGCAGCCCACTGCATCAGTTCATTAAAAGCAGCTTCACAGGTAGTTTGACCATAAGGTCCAATTTTTCGAACATAAGCAACACGATATTCAGGCAACGTCTTTATTTCAGCTTTCACTTCGCTTCTCCTGTTTGTAGTGGGTAAATCACTTGGTGACGGTGGAGTAGCATACGTTGCTTTAAGAGATAGTACGTTTTCTGGATTGCTTGGTGTGTTTCCAATCTTGCGCTTATACTTTCGGTACTCAGAAGGGGATACTTTGAAATGTTGTCGAAACGCTTTTGAAAAATTCTGGGAACTGGAAAAGGCATATTGTAATGCGATAGTTGTGATACTGTCATTTGGCTTAGAACGTAGGTGATTAGCGGCTACTTCTAATCTAACTCGGCGAGTGAATTCGGCGATTGTTTCACCAACCACGGCTTTAAAGATTCGGTGAAAGTGAAACATTGAAAACGAAGCTTGTTGAGCAATTTCTTCTAAAGAAAGCTCTCTGTCCAAATTCTGACTGATATAGTTCATGGCAAGACAAACTCGCCTTTTATACTCAAGTGCGGTATGTTGAGTTATCGTTTTGTGTTCCATAGTAATGAGCACTGACTAATTAAGCATTTAGAAGGGTATAAACTATACCCTTATCGAAAGGTATAGTTTATATATGTAGTTCAATGGAGACAAAAAACGAGATGTTTACCTAATAAATGAGTATTTTACGCTGATTTTTTACACAGCCTCTGCAAGTTCATTCTTTTTGCGATAGCTTCGATAGTTGGATAGGGTTATTCCGCTGGCATATACTTCGCAAAGACTTCGGCTTCAGTCATGTTTTCAGTTTCATTCGCAAAAGTGTAGTAGTCGGGTTTTTTATCAATAAATATTTGGTGATCAAATGTAAAGCTGGTGGGTTTATCAAAAAACCCGGCAGGTATAATATAGTCTTCAGTATCTTTCAAGTGATAAAAAATGTGAGTACCACAGTGTTTACAAAATCCTCTTTCAGCCCATGCTGAAGAACTAAAAGCAGTTATGTTTTCTTTTCCCTCAAATGTTAGCTGTGAGCCGCATTCTACAGCTAACAGTGGTCCACCTGACCACTTTCTGCACATACCACAATGGCAGGCACCTACATGTGGTTTTACATTAGTCGCATGAATTTTAACGGCACCACATAAACACGTTCCCTCACAACTATCGGGTGTTGACATCACTTTCTCCTTATACACTTAGTACTATGAAACTGGTATTTATAATGATGAATATATCGAATAATTGTTTAGAAAATATTATATCCAATGATTAATAATTTCAGCAAGTTTTTCTGGTTGTTCAAGAGGGAGCATATGACCTGCTTTTTTAACTTCAAAAAATTGTCGATTCGTGTTTTTTGAGGTAATTGCTCTTAATGTAGAGCGATTCACTAAGTTATCTTCTTCACCTATACAAAATAGAATAGGTACATCAATTATACTGAA
The DNA here is from genome assembly GCF_000428585.1 of Zooshikella ganghwensis DSM 15267. Lineage (GTDB taxonomy): Bacteria > Pseudomonadota > Gammaproteobacteria > Pseudomonadales > Zooshikellaceae > Zooshikella > Zooshikella ganghwensis. The sequence continues at coordinate 4,213 of NZ_AUAF01000084.1, forward strand.
TTGTTCTGACAAATCGTCACGTAATGTTGTATTACTAAGTTGGTTGATAAGCGTTGTTTTACCAAGGGATAAGTCCATTGCTGTTATTGTTTTAATGATATTTTGGTTATCTTGGTTTTCAGTGTGTAAATAAGTTTTTATTTTTGAAAGAGGAATACCTTGGTAGTCATGTTTATTTAACCAGTTCAGACTCTTTTTTCTGACCTCTATTTCACTTTCAGGAAGTGAGCCAGGTGAGTTGGCTATGATCATGAGCCTTCTCATTCTTTCAGAGTAGTTAGCCGCTAAAGCAGAGGCAATGTACCCCCCTAGGGAAAAGCCAACAAGGTTTACGTTTTCCTTGGGTAGCTTTTCAATGATTGTTTTTAACATATTATTCATATGCTTAGCTTCAGGAATAGGAATATGTATTGGTTGGTAATCATCTTTAAGTAGTGGCCAAACTCGAGACCATAATCGTTGATCGCACATTGTACCTGGAAGAAAAAAAATGGTTTTACTCATGCTCTATTTGTATTCCCTTTATACATCAATTTTAGGGTTTGTCTTAAAATGGTTTGTGGTGGGCATAGATTACTGCGAAGCATTATTCTGTAACAAGTATTTTTATATATTCCTGAACCTTGATAGGCGCATGTTTAAAACAGCTTGTTACACATGACTCCAATTTAAGGGGTAATGATGTTGAGAATCCGACAGGTAAAAGTACATGTAGTAATATAAATAATTTTGAAAAACGGTATACCCTTCACGAATGATTTCTAGGTTTTGTTATCTTCACTCCTCACCCCAGTCACCTATTAATATAGGCTCATGGGGCTTCGTCACTCGATGGCCGTACCTAAAGACTATTCGTATTGGGTATAGTGTTACTTACTTTGATGAATTTAATAATAGCTTGATGATTGTTGATAGGTAGAAAAGTTTGAGTAATGATAAAATCTAAGACGAATCTATGCTGTTATGTAGTTTTTTATAAGTATCAGGTAAGACAGCATCCCTGCTTTTATCGGCCTTTCTTGAGCAATTAGCGTATAGGGTTTACGGACATTTATAAATGTTCTATGGCGTCTAAAAGGCTTACTGTCAGGAAAGGATGTGACTATAAAGTCATGTAGTTGGGTGTAGCCCAGTCATTCCAGATTTGTAGTGATAAGTTTCCAGTTAGACAGAGGTTTTTTCAGCTTCTACTCAAATAAATTGACTTGTATCAATATGTTTACAGCTTTGTTAGACAAGGCGTGTATGGTTAATTACCTCAAAGAACTGCAACTTTCGCTAAAAAACTCTTATCTTAGTGGGAAAGCCTCTCGTAGGTATTGTTACTGTTTTGTAATAAATATGAGAGTCGTTAATAGCTTGATGTTATATAACAGTCAGAGGTGTTAGAAAGCAAGTTAACGTCCTGAATTTGAAATGAACTGTTATTTAAGCAAATAGATGATTAGTTAAAAAAATGTAGTCGTCATAAAATACCTCTTTTGAGGTAGAAAAAGAAAATATTGAAACATACTTAAAAACTTTAAATAAATAATAGCAATGAAAGTGGCTAAGGAGGGGGTGATGAATATGTCTGAAGAGAATAGTGTGATAAATCCTTTGGGTACTGATGGCTTTGAGTTTGTTGAGTATACCGCACCGGATCTTGCAGGTATTAATGCATTAAAAGATTTATTTAAACAGCTCGGTTTTGCCGAAATTGCTAAGCATAAATCAAAGCAGGTTTGGTTATATCGTCAAGGCGATATTAATTTTATTGTTAATGCTGAGCCTAATTCTCAAGCGGAGCAGTTTAGTCATTGCCATGGTCCTAGTGTGTGTGGAATGGCTTTTCGTGTTAAGGATGCAGCCCATGCGATAAACCATGCTGTTGCCAATGGTGCCAAGTTGTTTGCGGGCAGAGTAGGGCCTATGGAACTCAATATACCAGCTGTTTATGGTATTGGTGAAAGCACGCTTTATTTTGTGGATCGTTATGGTGAGCAGTCAATTTATGATGTTGATTTTGTTTTCTATGAGAACTGGGAAAGTACATTAAAAGATTGTGATATGGGGTTAACGGATATTGATCATCTAACTCATAATGTTAAGCGTGGCAATATGAAAGTATGGGCGGATTTTTACGAAAAAATTGGGAATTTTAAAGAAATTCGTTACTTTGATATTGAAGGTAAACTGACAGGGTTAGTCAGTAAAGCGATGACAGCGCCATGTGGAAAAATAAGAATTCCTATTAATGAATCTTCTGACGAAAAATCTCAAATTGAGGAGTTTATTCGAGAGTATAAAGGGGAAGGTATACAGCATATTGCACTTTATACCCAGGATATTTATACCACAGTGAGAAAACTACGTGATCACGGTGTTGAGTTTATGTTTACACCTGACACATATTACGAAAAAGTGAATGATCGTGTTAAAGGGCATGAAGAAAACATTAAAGATTTACGAGACCTGCGGATTTTAATTGATGGTGCTCCTGAAAAAGACGGAATTTTATTGCAAATATTTACCAATACCGTTATTGGTCCAGTGTTTTTTGAAATAATCCAACGTAAAGGTAATGAAGGTTTTGGTGAAGGTAATTTCAAAGCGTTATTTGAGTCTATAGAAGAAGATCAAATTCGTAGAGGAGTGCTGGCCGATGCGTAAGTGGATTAGTTATCCTCGCCAACAAGGTCAGGTTTCTCGTCAGGCACATGCAGACTTTCCTGAAGAGGGGATTTATGAGCGAGAGTTAGGACGAAGTGGTTTTTTTGGTCCAGCCTCACATATGCATCATCGCCATGCACCTACTGGTTGGAGCAACTGGGAGGGGCCCTTGCGCCCCCGAGCCTTTGATTGTAATAAATTGACGCAGTTACCAGTGTCTCCCTGGGAAACACCTGTCTTATTGCATAACGCTTATTGCCAATACCGTGTTTGGAAATGTGTACGACCCATGGAGCATCTAGTACGTAATGCCGATGGTGATGAATTATTATTCGTGCATGAAGGCAAAGGGCAGCTTTTTTGTGATTATGGACGACTTGAAGTGCAAGAAGGGGATTATGTGGTCATCCCTCGTGGGACGATGTGGCGTATAGAGCCTACACAACCACTGTTTTTACTCATGATAGAAGCGACTAATGATGCCTATACGTTGCCTGATAAAGGGCTTGTGGGTAATCACGCAATTTTTGATCCTGCTGTATTGGAAACACCAGCCATTGATGATCTTTTTCGACAACAGCAAACTGAAGACCCTTGGCAAGTTCACATCAAGCGTCGTGATCAGGTTTCTGTGGTGAGTTTTCCTTATAATCCTCTGGATGCGTTAGGTTGGCATGGAGATTTATCGGTTGTGAAACTAAATTGGCGGGATATACGCCCGTTAATGAGTCATCGTTATCACCTTCCCCCTTCTGCACATACTACATTTGTTGCACAGCGATTTGTTATTTGCACTTTTGTACCTCGCCCTATTGAAAGTGACCCTGGTGCTCTAAAAGTGCCTTTTTATCATAATAATGATGATTATGATGAGGTATTGTTTTATCACGCAGGGGAGTTTTTTAGCCGTGATGATATTGATAGTGGCATGGTTACTTTTCACCCCGCAGGGTTCGCACATGGTCCTCACCCCAAAGCCTATCAAGCAGGCCGAGAGTACAGTAAAAAGTTTACTAATGAGGTAGCCGTTATGCTGGATACTCGAGATGCTTTAGACATGGGGTCGGTGGTTTCTGATATTGAAAATCCAGAGTATGTGAATAGCTGGCAGCCCAAAAAATAATTAAAAAGGATGTTGGATTGTATGAAATTAGCTTCTCTTAATAATGGCCAGCGTGATGGTCAACTTATCGTCGTAAGCCGTGATTTACAATACTTTGTGGCTGTCCCTGAAATAGCTCCCACCTTGCAAGCTGCTTTGGATAATTGGGCAGCGATTTACCCAGCTTTAACTGAGGTGTATCAATCGCTTAATGCGCGCCAACTGCATAATCAGCAGGCTTTTAACAGCAAAGAAGTGCTTTCTCCATTACCGCGTGCTTACCAATGGGCAGATGGTAGTGCCTACGTAAATCATGTTGAGTTGGTAAGAAAAGCCCGAGGTGCTGAAATGCCTGAAAGTTTTTGGCATGACCCTTTGATGTATCAAGGTGGCTCAGATGCATTTTTACCACCAACAGCTGACATACCCGTTGCTGATGAAGCTTATGGCATTGACTTTGAAGCAGAGATTGCGGTGATAACTGATGATGTTGCTATGGGAGTAGCGCCAGAGCAAGCACAGCAGCATATTAAACTGCTTATGTTAGTGAATGATGTCTCGCTACGAAATTTAATTCCTGGAGAATTAGCTAAAGGGTTTGGCTTTTTTCAAAGTAAACCATCAAGCAGTTTTTCTCCTGTTGCAGTGACACCTGACGAACTTGGCGATGCATGGGATGGTTATAAACTGCATCTTAAATTGCATACCCACTTAAATAACAAGCTGTTTGGACAGCCTAATGCAGGGGTGGATATGACGTTTGATTTTCCTACCCTGGTAGCTCATGCCGCAAAAACAAGACCATTGATGGCAGGTTCCATCATAGGTTCTGGTACGGTATCGAATTATGATCGTTCTGCAGGGTCAAGCTGTATTGCTGAGCAGCGTATGTTGGAAATAATTCAACAGGAAACGGCAAAAACGTCTTTTATGAAGTTTGGCGATCGTGTTCAGATTGAAATGTTTTTAGAGGATGGGCAATCCATTTTTGGAGCCATTGATCAGCAGGTTGTTCAATATAATGTGAATTAATTAGCTGGGAGAAAGCATGAAACTATACAGTTATTGGCGTTCTTCTACGACCTATCGACTAAGAATAGCTCTAAACATAAAACAAGTTACTTATGACATTATACCTGTACATTTGGTAAAGGATGGGGGAGAGCAATTCTCCCCCTGGTATACAGAGCTGAATCCTCAGCAGCGGGTGCCTGTGTTAGATACAGGGGAAAGCTGCTTAATACAATCTATGGCGATTTTGGAGTGGCTTGATGAAACATATTCTGAACCGCCTTTACTGCCTGCAGATCACCTGTCACGAGCACAGGTAAGAGCAATGATGCAGTTGATTGGTTGTGACATCCACCCATTGAATAATATACGGGTATTGAAGTACTTAAGTGAGCAGCTTCAGGTTGATGATTCGGCTAAGCAAACCTGGTATCAACATTGGGTAATTGATGGGTTTAGAGCCTTTGAAACCTTATTAAAGCGGCACAGTGGGCAATACTGCTGGCATGATCAATTGACTTTGGCAGATGTAACGTTAATTCCTCAAGTGTACAACGCCAGGCGTTTTCAAGTGGAGCTTACTGAATTTCCAAATGTTACTAAAATATACAACCACTGTATGCAGCATGCCGCGTTTAAAAATGCCTCACCTGATGCTCAGCCCGATGCTATTTAGTGGTCCATGCGAAAAATAAGGTAACAACTTCTTCTCCATTTATCCTCTGCCGGTGTTGCTTTTATTTGACGTAGGCCCACTATGCCTGCAAAAAAGTGCCTTGACAGAGAAAAAATGGATTTGAAGAGTGTTACCCAATTTTACGCATGCACCACTAGGCCGACATTTGTCGGCCCTGCTAACTGCAAAGTCAGATAATACCTGATTTATCCTTGTTAGATTGTCTTGCATAGTCACAGAAATACATTGTGACTTCTTTGGCCCTTTGTTAGGTTGAACTTTCGTGCTTGTTGTGTGCACGTGTTTTGCATTCTCTGAGAAGAGTGTTGAAAAAATACGTACATGGAGATAAGACAATGGCAGTTAATCGACAGCGAAGTTTTTTAATCAGCGGGCTGGTTTCATTTACAATTGTCATCATTGCTTATGTTGTTGTGATGTTTTTTCCAGTGACCTCAGAAACGCGTAATCAACCGCTAACATCAAAAACACATCAATATGAAAAGACTTTTCTAGCAAGTAGTGAGCCTGAACTTATACAAGATGATGCTGAAGCTAAAGTACATCAGGTGAAGGCTGAATTACCTGAATACTTGCTAGATACCTCAGTTGATGGAGGTTTACCCGTTGATAGCCAGGGACAGCTTGTCGTCAGTCGTGAAATACGGGATTTATTTGACTACTTCCTTTCTGTGCAAGGAATTGAGCCATTCGATCAGAGTGTCAATCGATTAAAACAGTACATTCGTTTGCAGTTAAACTCACCTGCTGTAGAGCAAGCTTTAGCCCTGCTTGAACAGTACTTAGCTTATAAGAAGGCGTTAGTTGATCTTGAAAGTACGATTTCAGATCAGGGTGATTATCTTGGCGTAAAAGCACAGTCAACGTATGATGTGTCGAACTTGAATAATCGATTGACAGTACTCAATGAATTACGACATGAGCACTTTTCTGCAAGTGATACAGAAGCTTTTTTTGGTAGAGAAATTCGCTACGATCAGTATATGTTAGCGCGTATTATGATCATACAAAATGAGGAATTGTCCAAAGAACAACAGAAAGCAGCGCTAAGTGCCTTGAATGCTAGTCTTACTGAAGATGATAGGGCGTTATTTTTAGTGGCAGATCCCGTATCAAAAAAGGCAGAAATTCGTGCACTTGCTGCGTCAGAAGCTAGTACAAATCAAGCCTTAAGTGCGGAGTTTGGTAATGCAGCAGTTGAACGGCTCAGCCAGTTGGAGCAAATGAGACTGAACTGGCAACAGCGTGTAAGCCATTATCAGCAATCATTAAACCGTATTATGGAGAGTTCAATGGCCGTGGAAGATAAAGGCCAAGCAATTGAAACACTTCTTCAGCAGTCTTTTTCTGAAAATGAGCAACTGCGTGTAAAAGCACTGGTTACCCACCCTTAGTGATGCTCTCTTGATGAGATAGTTTAATCACGTATTATTATTTTTGTTTCTGCTCTAAGCTTCTGGCAGAGTTGCTTTTGTTTAACCTAGGTCTGTATCCGTACAAAAACACCTTGCCAGAAAACAAATGATTATGAAGGCTGTTATCCTGCTTCGCACATAGGTGGCTTGTAGGATAGGCTCCACAGATTATTTTTGGATACAAGTCGCTTGTAAGTCGACAGGCATTGTAGATTCTGCAATCATTTGACGCTCTTCAACGGTTAATGCTTCATGATTACAGTAACGCTCCCATAACTCACGCATAGGGTCTTGTGCTGGCTCAACCGTTTCTGTAGCTACTGGTGTTGCTTCTACAGGGGGTGTCGGAGGTGGTAACTCTTCGGTTTGGCCTGCGGTGGTAGACTGGTTACTATTACAGGCAACGAGCATAAGCATACTTACTGCAGCAACTAAATATTTCATACTAAGCTCCTAAAGACTAATGATTTAAAACTAAATCTATAATGATTGCTTACGCCTTCCTACAGTCGCATAACGAATACAGGTTATACCCTTCTTTGTGTATATGTTAAGTGGATTAAGGCATAGCGTTAAAGCACTGGAAAAAACCGTATAATGCCTTAACCTTTCTTCATTCGGCAATCGTCTTGTAATATTTTGTAGACACTCTCGCAATTATTTATGTGGACTGTGTTGGGTTAAATTGATAATTAGTGCCGCAGGAATTTATGGGAATGGAAGCTTGAAGTGAATGAGTATACCCAATACGAATGGTTTTTAGGTGCGGCCATTGAGTGACGAAGCCCCATGAGCCTATATTAATAGGTGATTGGGGGGGAGGAGTGAAGATAACACAACCTAGAAATCATTCGTGAAGGGTATAAGTAACTTGGTAGGACTTTCATGCAAATTAGTTTTATTTTAGTTGAACCCCAGCGTGCTGTGAATGTAGGAGCGTGTGCCCGAGCTTTAAAAACCATGGGGTTTAATGATCTGCGTATCGTTAACAGTCAACAGTATTTGGCGGATGAAGCGCAGTGGGTAGCACATGGGGCAACGGATATCCTGCAAAGTGCCCAACATTTTGTATCCCTTGAGTCAGCGCTTAAGGATATTGACTTAGCCATTGGAACATCAACTAAACAAAGGGCGGGTAAACGTTACGCTTATTCACCGAAGGCTCTATATGAGTCGTTATCAGAAAAAAGTCAGCTATTGTCTCGGGTTGCTATCGTTTTTGGTCGTGAAGATCATGGATTAGCGAATGAAATGCTTAACCTGTGTGATGTGCTATCAACTGTCCCACTAGCGGTAAGCTATCCCTCCTTAAATTTGGGGCAAGCTGTCATGTTATATGCCTATGAACTTGGCCCACTAAGTCAACCTGATCAGGCAAACAGTTTCTCTGATGACGTCGCAGAAGGTCAGTGGCGTGCTCTCCATGAAAAAGTAATATTTTTACTAGATCAGCTAAATATTCCTTGCTCGGCGAAAGAGTATCAGTGGGTACGTGAGCGACTGCCTGTTTGCTCCCGAAAGGATATTAACTTTCTACATACCCTGGTGACAGATGTGATTCGGAAGATAAATCAGTAGGTTATCAGTTTATGCAAGCGAAACAGAGCATCGCATTGCAGTGTTACTGTGTGTTAAGTGTGCTCTCTGATCCCTCATGTGAACCAAGCTGATATTTTGCAAATGGATACAAGAGTGTTGACACGGGTTAAAAAATGAAAGTTGTGTTGTAGTTATATTACTACTTTACTAAGCGACTAATTGTTCGAATTTTGGCAGAAAGCTATGAACGGTTTAACCCAGAAAAAGTTTGTTTATAACACTTCGCAGCAAGCTCAAGAAGCAGAGGTTGACATTAATTACGAGATACACCCTGAAGAGCCAGATAAGGCGGTGGTTATTAATGTAAATATCAACTCAAAAAGTGGTCATGTGCAAGAGACTGAAGTGCTGAGACGGGATGAGTTTTACAATTTTGCTCAAAGGGTAAAAAGTATTCTTCGCCGTCATGGTCTGTTTGGTGAGGGGTTAACAATTTCTGGCTGGAATAAAGCATTTTTAACTGGTCATGAATATCACGATATTTACAACAAAATAAAAGGTCAATTGAATTATACGACTCACTCAATTGATTTAAATCGTTTTTTTCGGGCAAAAAAGCAGTAATTTTTCTTATCACTTTTCCCTTTAACAATTATTCGTACTGATAAAATCGCTATGATCTTTTGGCCATAGCGATTTTAACTTCATTTATTTGGCCATTAATTGCTTTATATCGCTGATTAATTGATCAATCCGGGCTTTATCACTGTTCCAAGAGCATACAAAGCGAGCACCGCCAGCACCAATGAATGTATAAATTCGCCATCCTTGCTCACGTAACTTAACGATGACTTGTTCAGGAAGGACGACAAAAACAGCATTGGCTTCACAGGGCCTTAATAGACTTACTCCTGGTATTTCACAGAGTCGGTCAGCAAGATAGGTAGCGCACTGGTTGGCATGTTTTGCATTCTTCTCCCAGGCACCTGTCTTGAGCATTCCAAGCCAGGGGGCGGAAAGAAAACGCATTTTTGAGGCAAGTTGCCCAGCTTGTTTAATTCGGTAAGAAAAATCCTCCGCTAGCTGTTTGTCAAAAAAAACAATGGCTTCGCCAATAGCCATACCATTTTTAGTGCCTGAGAAACATAAAACATCAACGCCTTGTTTCCAGCTAAGTTCTGCAGGGGACTTTCCAAGAGATACACAGGCATTAGCAAAACGAGCACCATCCATATGAATTTTAAGTTGGTAACGATCTGCGACGTCCTTGATTGCCCGTAATTCGTCAATGGTATACACAGTGCCTTGTTCTGTGGCCTGGGTAATACTGATCACTTTGGGTTTGGGGTAGTGGATATCTGTTCGTTTACAGGCAAGCTCAGCAATAGATTCAGGACTTAGCTTACCTTCTGCGCCATCTCCTAACAAAAGTTTGGAGCCGTTAGAGAAAAATTCTGGGGCACCACATTCATCTGTTTCAACATGAGATGTTTGATGCGCAATGACGCTGTGATATGACTGGCAAAGAGAAGCAAGCGCAAGTGAGTTGGCTGCAGTACCATTAAATGCAAAGAACACATCACAGTCTGTTTCAAAAAGTCTGCGAAACTCATCGCAAGCCTTGCGGGTCCACTCGTCTTCACCATAAGCTTCTGCATCCCCTTCATTCGCCAAAAGCATATACTCAAGGGCTTCCGGGCATATACCAGAATAGTTATCACTGGCAAATTGGCCGGGTCTGGTCATTGAATTGACACCTCATAATCTGGAACCCACACACTACCTTGATACTTTACTAATCAGCAGTAACTCTGTTCTAACGGTAACTATATGGGTTGGTATTCATGTGTAGTGTCAAAAATAGGGCAGGTTAATAGCTGAAGGCAAGGTTTTTTTATTAAACAGTCGTTTAAACTTTTATGACGAAATAGTTTTGGTAGTGACAGTTTTATAGTGAGATTGCTTTGTAAGGGCTGGTATACCCTTCACGAATGATTTCTAGGTTTTGTTATCTTCTCTCCTCACCCCAATCACCTAGTAATATAGGCTCATGAGGCTTCGTCACTCGATGGCCGCACCTAAAAACCATTCGTATTGGGTATATAGTTTATCAAAACCCATGCTTTGACATGATTTCTTCCATGGTACCATCTTCTTTAATTTGCTTAAGCCCAGAGTTAAATAAGGCTAGTTTTTTTTGATAGTCCTTGGCTTTTTTTGAAAAAACAATATACAGCTCTTTTATTTCAAGGGCAGGATTCATAAACTCCAGTTCGAGCGAGTACCAAGGGTAGCGTGTAGCAATAATATATTGCGCGACATACTTATCAATAAATATAAGTTGCACTCGGTCTTTATAGAGACGTTTGAGATTAACATTATCGCTAATAGACTCTTCTTTTTTTAGGTAATCTGCATCATCAAATTCTTTTTTTAGGTAATCTGCATCATCAAATTCTTTTGTATTGATATACCCTCTTACTACACCGAATTTGTACTCCTTGAGATCTTGAAGGGCTTTACTGAGGTTTTTTTGTGGATCAGAGGAAAATTTAATATCTCGATCACGGCGTTTATAGAATCCTACAGGTCCCCCTGGGAATGGATCAGAAAAGATAAACTCTGTTTTCCTCTCTTTGTCATAGTACTCAGGAAATAGGCCATCAACATGACCATGTCGAGCAACATGCAAGGCACGAGCCCATGGAAAAAACAAAACATCCACATTAGCACCAGAACGTGCAAAGGCTTCTTTTACTACCTCATAAACATATCCTTTATCTGGCATATCCTGGCCAATATAGGGGGCCCAGTTTAAGGAGGATAAAACTATCGTTGGGCGCTCACTAGCAGAAGAATAGCTTACCCATAAAGAAATTAAGATTGCCAATAAATGTTTTATCCTAATGTTAGGATAGCTATTATGCTGTTTTCATGTGATGAAGCTACAGGAGCTTATAGAAACATGTAGGTGTGGTGGCAGCTAAATGCTTCTTGGTAATTGCTCTTGCATTGTTCTTCTGCATGATATCCATATCATTATGTATAAACATTCCCTTGAGTCTTGCTAGTCAAGAATGCTGATTAGGGTAAGCGCTATGAATAGCGCGCATATAACTGACTCGCTTTGAGTGTAATAGACACGATTCCTTGTTATCTGAGTATAATGTATGGGTTAAAATCCGTGTTTTAGCAAGATTTCTGCAACCATCCCATTACGTGTAATATGTTCAAGCCCCTTATTGAAGGCCTCTATGAGTGTTTCGTGATGTTTTGCTTTTCTGGAAAACGCAATATGTAGCTTTTTGATTTCAAGTGCAGGATTTATAAACTCAAGTTCTAATGACTACCAAGGGTATTTTTTAGTGATAATATATTGAGCAACATATTTATCGATAAAAATAATGTCTACTTGTTTTTTAAATAAGCGTTTGATGTTGAGGTCATCACTGGTTGTATATCGTTTTTTTAAGTAGGCAGCCTCATCAAAAGGTGCATAGTTTACATATCCCTCTACCACACCAAATGTTAGTTTTTTTAACGGTTCGATTGCTTGCGCAAAGTTTTTTCGGGGGTCGCTTGCAAAATGGAAGTTATTGTATGTAAGGCTATAGAAGCCTACAGGGCCTCCAGGGATAGGGCTGGAGAAAATGAAATCTTTCTCACGCTTTTTTGAGTAGTACGCTGGAAACATACCATCTGTGTGCCCTTTTCTTGCCAGTTCTATAGCCCTTTCCCAAGATAAAAAGATGATTTCAAGTGAGTAGTGGTTAACTTTTAAAGCTTCGTTAATCAGCTCATAGCTATAACCCATATTAGGTAAGGAGCGGCCAATATAGGGCTCCCAGTTAAGTGAAGTGAGGACAATTCGATCTTTTCCATGAGCATTAAATGACAAGGATATGCTCAAAGCATACCATATCCCTATAAATACCTTGCATAAGGATTGCATATTTCTTTAGTGCACATATGGTGGATATTTTGTACAAAGTCTAGACGATTTATGGGGACTCAAGATAATACGCTAGGAGGGAATATGAGTTATGCTGCGAGAATGTTGCTTTTTGTGTTGCTAGCCTTAAGTGTCACAGGTGGGGCTGGTATAGGGTTTTATCATTATTGGCTTGATCAATCTAAGTCAGCTGAAGCTGAGCCACTGAAAGATGTAATGGTTGAAGTTGAAAATGAAGATGTAAAACTCATAAGTGACGATGAGGTTAACACTGTAGTACCTGTTGTTGCTGGTGGTCAAAGTAATGACGGTGAAGAAGGTGTCACCTCAATTAACAGCCAAACCGAAAAAAAGCAACAGGTAAGAACTACCTACAAAAATGAAGAAACTGAGTCAGACCCACTGGTACCTAATAGCGATTCGCCACCAACGACTTCAGTAAGTTATGGCGATGACTCAACACGTATCATTGTTGAGGAGGGGGTGGAACTGGAAGGGCTTGACGTGAAAGCAGAATTACATAATAAAGTGATAAAAGATGATGAAGTTATTCACATGAAGCCTTAGGTTAGAGAATTGTATGTCACTTTTGCTGAGCACGTTTGAACTTAATGCCTGTTTAAATGATACCAATACCCGGGTTGTCGATTGCCGTTTTGCGCTGGATGACCCTGACTATGGTTTGGCTGCATATCAACAGAGCCACATTCCAGGTGCTGTTTTTCTTGACCTCAACAAAGACTTATCTGCTCCTGTGGTTCCAGGAGTAACAGGCCGACACCCTTTGCCTCATCCTAATCAGCTTGCGGCAAAGCTTGAAAGGCTTGGTATTAGTAGTCAGCACAAAATTGTTATTTATGATGATGCTGATAGTGCTAAAGCCGCAAGACTATGGTGGCTGCTGCTGTGGTTAGGTAAGTCTAAAGATGTTTACCTTTTGGATGGGGGATACCAAGCCTGGATGAATGATGGGTTTGAATGTACATCTGTTCAGCCGGAATACCCTTCTGCTCAGTTTGACTTTGAGTGTAACAATGCCCTAAAAGTCGAGGTTGATGAGGTTCTTAGCAATATATCCTCTGAACAGATTTTAGTGCTTGATGCAAGATCGTATAGCCGTTTTACTGGAGAAGAAGAGCCTATTGATCCTGTGGCGGGTCATATCCCTGGAGCAGTGTGTTGCCCTTATACAGAAAACCTTGATCAGAGTGCAAAATTTAAATCTTTAGGTGAATTGTTAGAGCGTTTTCAGTATCTAGGAGTGAAGGAGGTCTCAAATTGTATTTGTTATTGTGGCTCTGGCGTCACAGCATGCCATAATATTTTTTCTATGCAGCTTGCTGGGTTACCGATGCCAAAGCTTTACGCTGGGTCATGGAGTGAGTGGATAACGAATCCTCAACGCCCTGTTAGTAAACAGGATGCAATGATCTCTGGTTAAAATTGGGTATTGGTTTGGAAAATATAGCCTTTGCAATATGTTATTATCTTTTACAAGTTAAATAGTTGTTGTTAGTAGTACTCAAGTAAATGGTTCTACTTTTAGCCTAAGCTACTGTTAATTGTAGGTTTTCGGGGTTTTGGTCTGATACTTGCGTAAATTAAAGTAGTAGAATGAGTTTCAGGTAACTAACGGACACTAAGCAAGAAACGGATTATGAAAACACACAACAGTAATGACTCTAAACATCATAGCTCACAAGCTTCCAGTGGTGAATGGCAACAACTTGCAAGCCGTCGTCGCTTGTTAAAAGCTTCAGCGGCAGCAGCGCCCTTACTACTTACTTTACGAAGTGGAGCTGCTTTAGCTGCCAGTAGTGCGACGTGCCAGGCAAAGTTAGCAAACACAGCAAACCAAGCTGAAACTGTTGTACGTCCTGGGTATGATATTGAGGATGTAAAATGGCTTCGTGCTGAAGCGGTCAAAATAACTGTTATGCACAATCCTGGTAAAGATGATAAGTCACTTAATTCTGGCCAGCAGGTTTACTATGTAGTGAAAAGTGAATATTACCAGGAACAGGCTGGTGGCTTGGTTAAAGTGGCGGATCAGCTTAAAGTACAAAAGCAGCTTGATAAGTGGCAAGAAAATGCTGCAAAAGGGAATGTAACTATACTACGTGAAAATGTCAGAGTACTGGTGTTTTATGATGATCAGTCAAAAGAACTGATGGTTGAGCGTAATCCAGGAGCTTCACCTGTAACAGAGTCTTGCTGGGTTTCTTTATACAATAATCCAGTAGAAAATATTGGCTAATGCGCTGTGAGTGAGACTAACGTGCTGGCTTGTGTGTGAAGTGTTCTAATACCAGCCAAGGATGCTGGCAAACAGTTTCTTCAGAATATCTCCATTGGGCACGGTGGGAATCAGAAACAGTGGTTTTTAATGAACTTACTGCTGAAACCCATCTACTCAATGATCTAACCCTTGCTATATTATTAATTCTATCTGAATCCCCTCTTAGTTGTTCAATGCTCTTATCACAGCTGTATCTAGAGTATCAGCTAGATCAAGACACTTTAACTGACTTACAGCTTTCACACCTTTTAAATGAACTTGATGAGCTTGGCCTTATAGAGTCTGTCAGCGTATGAGATTTTCTGACTTATCCTTATCTACAATTCACCACGCCCTACGAACAAAGGGCGTTGTTTATCAGTGTGGTCCTTTTACTATACAATTAAAAGCCAATATTCCCTCTTTAGCCGCTCAAATACATAACTTATTCGCTCATTACCCATTTATTAACAATGATGTGCTGATAAATTTTCGAGTCAACTTGGTTCGCCCTCATACTCATCGTTATTGGTGGCGCCCACAGGTGCAATTTAAAACAGCAGAGGGAGACCCGGGGATGGCTCCCTTTCCTTTGGATCATGCCTTACCAATGTTGGAATGGGGAACAAACTGGTGTATTGCTTCCCAAAGTCATTTCTATTTGATGTTGCACTCTGCAGTTGTGGAGTATTTGGGAAAAGGTGTTCTTTTACCCGCTTGGCCCGGTTCTGGAAAAAGTACACTATGTGCTGCTTTTGCTATGCGGGGGTGGCGAATGTTATCTGATGAGTTTGGATTAATTGATTTAGAAACAGGCTTAATTCAACCACTTCCCAAGCTCATACCTCTGAAAAATCAATCTATAGAGGTTATTCGTAATTTTGCCCCTGATGCAGTGATTGGCCCACTATTTACCAAAACACGCAAAGGGGATGTTGCACATTTTCGTCCGCCATTAGCCAGTGTTGCTCAAAGTGACATACAGGCAAAACCGAGACTTGTTATTTTTCCGAAATATCAGCCTGATACTCGTTTTAAGCTAATAGAAGTGACTAAAGCACAAGCATTACTTCGTTTAGCCAACAACGCTTTTAATTATCAAGTTGTGGGTAAAAAAGGCTTTCAGGCGGTTAAATCATTAATTGATCAGTCTAGTTGCTATGAGTTGTATTTTAATGATCTGGACACAGTGATTGAAAACCTTCAACAGCTCATTAAGTCACTCCCGTCTGAAGAATAAATATTATGTATACTTCTCACTCATCTGCACTTTCAAGTTTGATTCTCTCACTAAGTGACATTAGCTATGTATTGAGCTTAAAAAACGTTGAATTAGATGATTGGCTTCATTTAGCAAAACAGTCAGGGTTATTAGCAACTCTTGGCTATCGTCTAAAAGAAGCTGGATTGCTATCAGCAGTGCCAGAAAAAGCAAGAAGAACAATTCTTGGAGTTATGCATTTTTCTGACTATTTGAGTCAGATGGCTCAATGGGAAGTTAACCGGCTGCAGCGTACACTCAAAGATGTTAATGATATTGTGCTACTGAAAGGTGCTGCGTATATTGCCCAGAAAATTCCGGGCCTACAAGGACGATACCTATCAGATGTTGATATATTGGTACCTGAGGAACAAGTAAATCAAGTAGAGCACCATTTATTGCAAGCAGGTTGGGAAAGTCACAAGCCTGCTTCAGGATATGATGACTACTACTATCGTCAATGGATGCATGAAATACCGCCTCTTCGTCATCGTTTCCGAAGTGTTGATGTCGACTTACACCACCGGATTTTACCTCGAACCAGCCGTCTAAAACCTGATCCTGATCTATTATTGTCTGCCGCCCAACCATGTCTTAAAGCTGGAATAAAAGTATTGTCCGCTGAAGACCAGTTTTTACATAGTTGTATTCACCTGTTTTATGACTCTGAGTTAAAAAACAGATTACGTGATTTAGTTGATTTGGATGTTTTGTTCCGATTTTTTTCAAAGAAAGATG
Source organism: Zooshikella ganghwensis DSM 15267 (assembly GCF_000428585.1). Taxonomy (GTDB): domain Bacteria; phylum Pseudomonadota; class Gammaproteobacteria; order Pseudomonadales; family Zooshikellaceae; genus Zooshikella; species Zooshikella ganghwensis. The sequence goes on from NZ_AUAF01000084.1 coordinate 20,858, forward strand.
AAAACTTTAATCAAAAGCTACTCGAAAGAGCTCACCAGCTTGGGGTGCAAAGACCTCTTTATTATGGTCTTACTTTTACTAAAACTATTTTAAAAACCCCTATTCCTGACGAAGTTTTTCTATCTGTTCAACAATATAAACCGAATATCTTCATAAACTTTATAATGAGTAAATGGTTACCTTTGGCACTACTGCCTATTGAATGTAACTCTTACTTAAGTAGCATTAACCGTCAAATATCTATTTGGGGATTCTATATGCGATCCCATTGGTTACGGATGCCCCCTTTTTTACTAACGAAACATTTAATCACTAAAACATGGATGCGTTTAGGAGGGAATGTATACAAATAGTTTAGACGAACAACGATGCAAATATTGGGGTTTTCTTAAGTTGACATTAATCATTCCGCTTAGTACAGCATTAATTTTTTTATGGAAGAATAATTCCTTGAGATGTTATACCTAAAGCGTTTGAGTTTTAGGTGCAAATATTCTCGAAACCACCACCGAGTAGTGACTTTAACGCATAGGCGTGCTGATCGATTTTGCTAAAAAAATCAATCGCTGCTTTTCTAAATTCACAAACGGTTTTGTAGTATTTGTTGTAGAGCACTTGTTTTTTAAAATACTTCCAAACCCGTTCAATTAAATTCAGTTCAGGTGAATAAGGCGGTAAATAGACTAGCTTCAATCTTGGGCTTTTTTCTTCGAGTTGTTTCACTTCT
>NZ_AUAF01000085.1 GCF_000428585.1 Zooshikella ganghwensis DSM 15267
ATCGATAATGCGCCTGAAGAGCGTGAGCGTGGTATCACTATCTCAACAGCACACGTTGAGTATGATTCTCCAAACCGCCACTATGCTCACGTAGACTGCCCAGGTCACGCCGACTATGTTAAAAACATGATCACCGGTGCTGCGCAAATGGACGGAGCTATCCTGGTTTGTTCTGCTGCAGACGGCCCCATGCCTCAGACGCGTGAGCACATCCTGTTGTCTCGTCAGGTAGGTGTTCCTTACATCGTCGTATTTCTGAACAAAGCAGACATGGTTGACGATGAAGAGTTATTAGAGCTGGTTGAAATGGAAGTGCGTGAACTGTTGAACGAATATGAGTTCCCAGGAGACGACACGCCAATCATTACTGGTTCAGCGTTAATGGCGTTAGAAGGTAAAGATGACAACGAAATGGGTGTTTCTGCAGTGGTTAAGCTGGTAGAAACATTGGATGAGTACATTCCACAGCCAGAGCGTGCCATTGATCAGCCTTTCTTGATGCCAATCGAGGACGTATTCTCAATTTCTGGTCGTGGTACTGTGGTAACAGGCCGTGTTGAGCGTGGTATTGTTAAAGTGGGTGATGAAGTAGAAATCATTGGCCTGCGTGACACCACCAAGACCACAGTAACAGGTGTAGAAATGTTCCGTAAGCTGCTTGACGAAGGTCGTGCAGGTGAGAACGTTGGTGCCTTGTTGCGTGGTACTAAGCGTGATGACGTTGAGCGTGGTCAAGTATTGGCTATCCCAGGTTCTATTACGCCACACACTAAGTTCGAGTCAGAAGTTTACGTACTAAGTAAAGAAGAGGGTGGACGTCATACTCCATTCTTCAAAGGCTATCGCCCACAGTTTTACTTCCGTACCACTGACGTAACAGGTGCATGTGAGTTGCCAGAAGGCGTTGAGATGGTAATGCCTGGTGACAACGTGCAAATGAAAGTGACATTGATTGCACCGATTGCGATGGAAGATGGTCTACGTTTTGCGATCCGTGAAGGTGGCCGTACTGTTGGTGCGGGTGTTGTTGCTAAGATTATCGAATAACAACACTACTTTTTAACAGTAAAAAATCTATAAGAGGCTCCGCCAAGGGCGGGGCCTCTTATTGTGTATGCTTGACAGAGTGATGTTGCGAAAGTAGAATTTTGCCTCCTTTTGCTATGACAACATCGTGTGTCTAGTGTAGTTCTTTATTCTGGAGTTTTGATCAAATGCAAAGTCAGCAAATCCGTATTCGTTTGAAAGCGTTTGATCACCGCCTGATAGATGTCTCCACCCAGGAAATTGTTGAAACAGCAAAGCGTACTGGGGCCCAGGTGCGTGGTCCGATCCCATTGCCTACGAAAAAAGAGCGCTTTACTGTGCTCATTTCTCCTCACGTGAATAAAGACGCGCGTGACCAATATGAAATTCGCACCCATAAGCGACTTTTAGATATCGTTGAACCAACTGATAAGACTGTTGATGCGCTAATGAAGCTAGATCTAGCTGCAGGCGTAGAAGTTCAGATCAGTCTGGGTTAACCACGAAACATCGGGTGTACATTCCACTGGGTGCGCAACTTAGTGTAACGCTCTGAAATGGGCGGCCATAGTGGGTAATAGCCCCGTACACATGAGAGGTTTAATCATGACTATTGGTTTAGTCGGAAAGAAATGCGGTATGACGCGCATTTTTACCGAAGATGGTGCCTCTGTGCCTGTCACGGTAATTGAAGTTGATCCTAACCGCGTCACACAGGTTAAAACAGTAGATACTGACGGCTATTCAGCAGTTCAGGTAACTACTGGTAGTAAGCGTGAGCGTAAGCGCCCTGGTCGCGGCTTGAATAGTGCTGAAAAAGGCCTGTTTGCGAAAGCTGGTGTTGAAGCTGGCGTAGGTCTTTGGGAATTCCGCACTGAAGGTGAAGAAGTCAATGTTGGTGATCAAATCAAGGTTGACCTTTTTCAGGCAGGACAGAAGGTTGACGTAAGTGGTCAGTCCAAAGGTAAAGGTTTTGCTGGCACAGTAAAGCGTTGGAACTTTGCAACTCAAGATGCAACCCACGGTAACTCATTGTCTCACCGTGCGCCTGGTTCAATCGGTCAGTGTCAAACGCCTGGTCGCGTGTTCAAAGGCAAAAAGATGGCTGGCCACATGGGTAATCGCCGTGTGACAGTTCAGTCTTTAGAGGTTGTTCGAGTTGATGCTGAGCGCAACCTGCTTCTAATTAAAGGTGCAGTTCCTGGTGCTACCGGTGCTCAGGTTATTGTTCGACCAGCAGTCAAATCTGGTGCCTGAGGGGGGTTGAACTCATGGATTTAAATGTAACAGGTGCAGGTACGATTCAAGTTTCAGATCTTACTTTTGCAGCTGAATTTAACGAAACATTAGTACATCAGGCTGTTGTTGCGTATCTAGCTGGTGCTCGTCAAGGCACTCGTGCGCAAAAAACTCGCTCTGAAGTAAGTGGTGGTGGTCGCAAACCATGGCGGCAGAAAGGTACTGGTCGTGCACGTGCTGGTACAATTCGCAGCCCGATTTGGCGTTCTGGTGGTGTAACATTTGCTGCTAAGCCACAGAATCACGAGCAAAAACTGAACAAGAAAATGTATCGTGCAGCGATGCGTTCTATTCTTTCAGAACTTGTTCGTCAAGAGCGTCTGGTTGTTGTAGAAAACTTTGAAGTTTCAGCGCCAAAAACCAAAGAATTGGTAGCCAAGCTGAAAGAGCTGAATGCTGGCAATGTATTGATCGTAACTGAAGATGTAGATCAAAACTTGTATCTGGCTGCACGCAACGTCCCTCATGTGGATGTCAGTGATGCGATGGCTGCAAATCCAGTCAGCATGATTGCCTATGAAAAGGTTATCGTTACAGTTGCTGCGCTGAAGAAATTCGAGGAGATGCTGGGATGAACCAGGAAAGAGTATTTAAAGTACTGCTTGGTCCACACATTTCCGAAAAGGCAACTGTCTTAGCGGAAAATAACGGTCAGTACGTTTTCCGTGTGGCAAAAGACGCGACTAAGCGTGAAGTTAAGAAAGCAGTTGAATCACTGTTTGACGTGAAGGTCAAGTCAATTCAGACGCTTAATACTAAAGGTAAAACTAAGCGCACTATTCATGGCTTAGGTAAGCGTCCTGACTGGAAGAAAGCATATGTTCGTCTGGAGCAAGGTCAAGAAATTGACTTTGTAGACGCTGAGTAAGGGGAGTGTAAGGTATGCCGATTCAAAAATGTAAACCTACTTCTCCTGGCCGTCGCTTTGTTGTAAACGTAGTCAATCCTGATTTGCACAAAGGTGCACCTTATGCGCCTTTGGTAGAAAAGAAAAGTAAAACGGGTGGCCGTAACAATAATGGCCGTATTACTACCCGTCATCGTGGTGGTGGCCATAAGCATCACTACCGTATGGTCGACTTCCGTCGCAATAAGGATGGCATCCCAGGAGTTGTTGAGCGCTTAGAGTATGATCCAAACCGGACTGCTTATATTGCGCTTGTGAAATATCTTGACGGTGAACGCCGTTATATCATTGCACCAAAAGGTCTGAAGCAAGGTGATCAGGTTGTTTCTGGTGCTGATGCTCCGATCAAAGCAGGTAACACCTTACCGCTACGGAATATTCCTGTAGGTAGTGTTATTCACTGTATTGAAATGAAGCCTGGCAAAGGTGCGCAGATTGCTCGTAGTGCTGGTGCATCTGTACAGCTTGTGGCTCGTGAAGGTAGCTATGTAACTGTACGTCTTCGCTCTGGCGAAATGCGTAAGATTCTTGCTGACTGCCGTGCCACATTAGGTGAAGTATCCAACAGTGAGCACAACCTGCGTTCTTTGGGTAAAGCGGGTGCCAAGCGCTGGCGTGGTATTCGTCCAACAGTTCGCGGTGTTGCGATGAACCCTGTTGATCACCCTCATGGTGGTGGTGAAGGTCGTACCTCTGGTGGCCGTCATCCAGTTTCTCCATGGGGTCTACCCACTAAGGGCCGTAAAACTCGTAGTAATAAGCGTACTGATAAGCTTATTGTGCGTCGTCGCGGTTAAACAGGTTAGCTAAAGAGGATACGACACCGTGCCACGTTCATTAAAAAAAGGTCCATTTGTAGACCTTCATTTATTGAAGAAGGTTGAGGACGCTGTAGAGAAAGGTGACAAGCGTCCAATTAAAACATGGTCACGTCGCTCGATGATTATTCCGCAAATGGTGGGTTTAACCGTTGCGGTACATAATGGTCGTCAGCATGTACCTGTCTTTGTTACAGAAGACATGGTTGGACATAAACTCGGCGAATTTGCTGCCACTCGCACTTATCGTGGTCATGCAGCAGATAAGAAAGCCAAGCGTAGGTAAGGGGTTATCAAGATGGAAGTAGCTGCTAAGCATAAAGGCGCTAACATATCTGCCCAGAAAGCCCGTTTGGTTGCTGACCAGATTCGCGGAAAATCGGTAGATGAAGCGCTTAATATTTTGGCCTTCAGTCCTAAAAAGGCAGCAATGCTATTTAAGAAAGTGCTTGAGTCGGCAGTTGCCAACGCTGAGCACAATGAAGGTGCGGATATCGATGAGCTGAAAGTTTCCACTGTCTTTGTAGACGAGGGAACTACGCTCAAACGAATTCGCCCACGTGCTAAAGGCCGTGCTGACCGCATATTGAAGCGGACTTGCCATATCACGGTTAAAGTTGCTGAGAAATAGGGGTCAGTCATGGGTCAGAAAGTACATCCAACTGGGATTCGTTTAGGCATCGTAAAAGACCATACTTCTGTATGGTATGCCGAAGGAACTGAATACTCGGACAAGCTAATCACTGATTTGCAAGTCCGTGCACGTATTCAAAAGAAGCTGAAAAATGCCTCTGTTAGCCGCGTCGAAATTCAGCGTCCAGCGCAGAGTGCTCGTATTACCATCCATACCGCTCGTCCAGGCATTGTGATTGGTAAAAAAGGTGAAGATGTTGAGAAGCTACGCCAGGAAGTTTCTGGTGCGATGGGCATTCCTGTTCATATCAACATTGAAGAAATTCGCAAGCCAGAACTTGATGCAATGTTGGTAGCACAAAGTGTTGCCAACCAGCTTGAGCGCCGTGTGATGTTCCGTCGTGCTATGAAGCGTGCGGTACAAAATGCTATGCGTTTAGGTGCGAAAGGCATCAAGATTCAAATCAGCGGTCGCCTGGGTGGTGCAGAAATCGCACGTACTGAATGGTATCGAGAAGGTCGTGTACCACTGCATACGCTTCGTGCAGATATTGATTATGCAACTTACGAAGCACACACCACATATGGTGTATTGGGCGTTAAAGTTTGGATTTTCAAAGGCGAGGTTATTGGTGGCCAACGTGAAGACGAGAAGCCAGCTAGTAAACCCGCTAAGAAAAAAGCTGCTAAATAAGGGGTACTTCGATGCTGCAACCAAAGCGTACGAAGTTTAGGAAGCAACAGAAGGGCCGCAATCGTGGGCTAGCTCTTCGAGGCTCAAAAGTAAGCTTCGGTGAATATGCTTTAAAAGCGACTGGTCGTGGTCGCATTACTGCACGCCAAATTGAGGCTGCACGTCGTGCCATGACTCGTCACATCAAGCGTGGTGGTAAAATCTGGATCCGTATTTTCCCAGACAAGCCAATCACTCAAAAACCGCTGGAGGTGCGCCAGGGTAAAGGTAAGGGTAGCGTTGAATACTGGGTATGCCAGATTCAGCCTGGTCGTGTTCTTTACGAGATGGAAGGTGTTTCTGAAGAACTGGCACGTGAAGCTTTCGCATTAGCGGCAGCTAAACTACCCGTTGAAACAACTTTCGTTAAGCGGACGGTGATGTAATGAAAGTACAAGAGCTACGTGAGAAATCACCCGAGGAGCTGCGTGAACAGCTTCACTCACTGTTGCGCGACCAGTTCAACTACCGTATGCAAAAGGCCGTTGGCCAGCTTACGCAGACCCATCTGCTGAAACAGGTTCGTCGCGACATCGCACGGGTTAAAACAGTGCTAACTGAGCAGGTAGGTAAGAGCAATGGCTGAGCAAGAAAGTAAAGGCCGTACCCTGAGCGGTCGGGTGGTGAGCAACAAGATGGATAAAACCATCACTGTAATGATTGAGCGCCAGGTTAAGCACCCTATTTATGGGAAATACCAGAAGCGCTCAACGAAGTTACATGCTCATGACGCTAATAATGAGTGTCAAATTGGTGATTTGGTAACCATCAAAGAAGTCAGACCTTTGTCTAAGACTAAGGCGTTTTCTCTGGTTTCTATTGATGAGCGGGCAACACAGGTTTAATTCAATTAGCCTCAACGCCTAGCGTAAAACATGAGGTTGGAGAAAGCACATGATTCAGGCACAAACCATGCTCGATGTGGCTGATAACAGCGGTGCACGTCGGGTAATGTGTATCAAGGTTTTAGGTGGTTCTCACCGCCGTTATGCCAATATCGGTGACATCATCAAAGTGACTGTCAAGGAAGCAATTCCTCGAGGCAAGGTCAAAAAGGGCCAGGTGATGAACGCTGTTGTAGTGCGCACTAAAAAAGGTGTGCGTCGTCAGGATGGCTCATTGATTCGTTTCGATGGCAATGCAGCAGTTTTGCTGAATAATCAGCAGCAGCCAATTGGTACTCGTATTTTTGGGCCTGTAACTCGTGAGCTGCGCTCTGAGCAGTTTATGAAAATTATTTCTTTAGCACCTGAAGTGCTATAAGGAGGGGCCCAGCGATGCGTAAGATCAGAAGTGGTGATGAAGTCATCGTAATTGCCGGTAAAGATAAAGGTAAGCGCGGCAAGGTAATGACCGTAAAACCAGACAACAAGTTGATTGTTTCTGGTATTAATATGGTCAAGCGCCATACAAAGCCAAACCCAATGCTGAATCGTCCCGGCGGTATTGTCGAGAAAGAAGCGGCGATTCACGTTTCTAATGTTGCGATCTTTAATTCAGAGACCAACAAGGCTGATCGGGTGGGCTTTGAAGGTGAAGGCAAAGAAAAACGCCGTATCTTCAAATCTACTGGCAAGCCTGTAAATGCCTAAGGCAGGATAGGTTGAACAATGGCTAGATTACACGAAAAGTACAAGAGTGAAATCGTACCCCAGCTACAAGAGCAGTTTGGGTATAAGAACATTCATGAAGTACCGAAAATCACTAAGATCACCCTGAACATGGGTGTTGGTGAAGCGGTTGGTGACAAAAAAGTCATCGAAAATGCAGTTGCAGATATGGTCAAGATTGCTGGACAAAAGCCAGTTGTCACTAAAGCACGTAAATCTGTTGCTGGATTTAAAATTCGTCAGGGTTGGCCGATTGGTGTAAAGGTTACCCTACGTAAGCAAAGAATGTATGAATTTCTGGATCGCTTAGTATCCGTTGCATTGCCTCGTGTCCGTGACTTCCGTGGTTTAAGCCCTAAGTCATTTGACGGTCGTGGTAACTACAGCATGGGTGTTAAAGAGCAAATTATCTTCCCAGAGATTGAGTACGATAAAATTGACACCTTGCGTGGTCTGGATATTACGCTGACCACCACTGCTAAGACCGACGAAGAAGGGCGCGCTTTACTGAAAGCGTTTAACTTCCCGTTTAAAGGTTAATAGGGCGGGGTTATGGCAAAAGTATCAATGAAACAGCGCGAACTAAAGCGCATCCGTACAGTAGCCAAGTACGCTGAAAAGCGTGCCAAAATTAAAGCGGTTTTGGCTGACGTAAACGCAACGGAAGAACAAAAGTGGGAAGCACAAATGGCGCTGCAAAAGTTGCCACGTAATGCTAGCCCCATTCGTGTTCGTAACCGCTGCCGTGTCACTGGTCGTCCACATGGCTACTATAGAAAATTTGGTTTAAGCCGGATTAAGTTACGTGAAGCTGCAATGCGTGGTGATGTTCCAGGCTTGGTTAAAGCAAGCTGGTAGTGCGTAATTTAATTCGAGGAGACGTTTAGACATGAGTATGCAGGACCCGTTGGCAGATATGCTAACTCGTATCCGTAATGCCCAAATGGCAGAAAAAGCTTCTGTCAGTATGCCATCGTCCAAAATTAAAGTGGCTGTTGCCAAAGTATTAAAAGACGAAGGTTATATCACTGGTTATGCGGTTGAAGGTGAAGCCAAGCCAGTACTGAGCATTGAGCTGAAGTACTTTAATGGCAAGCCTGTTATTGAAGAGCTTAAGCGTGTGAGCCGTCCAGGCTTGCGTGCCTACACTGGAAAAGAAACACTGCCAAAAATCAATGGTGGCTTGGGTGTAGCGATTGTCTCCACTAATAAAGGTGTGATGACTGATCGTGCTGCTCGCGCTGCTGGTATTGGCGGTGAAATTCTCTGCACCGTATTTTAAGGGAGGGTTAAGATGTCTCGAGTCGCTAAAAACCCTGTTGTTATCCCTAACGGTGTAGAAGTTAAGCTGGATAATCGCCACATCACTGTAAAAGGTTCCAAAGGTTCTTTGGAAATGAGCCTGCACCACAGTGTTGAAGTCAATCAGGCAGATGGCAGTTTAACCTTTGCAGCCCGTGATGGTGCAAAGCACTCTCGTGCAATGGCAGGTACTACGCGTGCGCTGGTAGCTAATATGGTTACTGGTGTCAGTAATGGTTTTGAGAAAAAGTTACAGCTGATTGGTGTTGGTTATCGTGCTCAGGCCAAAGGCAAATCCCTAAACCTAACACTTGGCTTCTCACATCCTGTTGATTACCAATTGCCTGAAGGTGTTCAAGCTGAAACGCCTTCGCAAACGGAAATTGTTCTCAAAGGGATCGATAAACAGCTGGTTGGACAAGTTGCCGCAGAAATTCGCGATTTCCGTCGCCCTGAGCCTTATAAAGGTAAAGGTATTCGTTACGCGGATGAACATGTTCACCGTAAAGAAGCGAAGAAAAAGTAAGGTAGGGCATTGATATGAGCGTAAAGAAAGAATCAAGACTCCGTCGCGCCCTTCAAGCTCGCCTGAAAATGCGTGAGCTCAAGGCAACTCGCTTATGTATACATCGTTCTGGACAGCACATGTATGCGCAAGTGATTTCTCCAGAAGGGGATAAAGTACTGGTTTCTGCGTCAACTTTAGATAAAGACCTTCGCAGTACCACTACAAGTAATGTTGAAGCAGCGAAAAAGGTCGGTGCATTAGTTGCCGAGCGTGCTAAAGCTGCAGGTATAACTAAGGTAGCGTTCGATCGCTCTGGTTTTAAATACCATGGTCGTGTTAAGGCGTTAGCTGACGCTGCACGCGAAGCTGGGTTGGAATTCTAAGGGTAGACGCATGGCTAACAACGAACGTAAGAGCGACGAAGGTTACATTGAAAAGCTGGTTCAGGTTAACCGCGTTGCTAAGGTAGTCAAAGGTGGTCGTATCTTTGGCTTTACCGCGTTGACAGTGGTCGGCGATGGTAAAGGCAAGGTTGGCTTTGGACGTGGTAAGGCACGTGAAGTGCCAATCGCTATTCAAAAAGCGATGGAAGCTGCACGTCGTAACATGATTCAAGTTGATCTGGATGGCACCACATTACAGTATCCAGTAAAAGCACGGCATGGCGCTTCTAAAGTGTTCATGCAGCCTGCCTCTGAAGGTACGGGTGTTATTGCTGGTGGTGCAATGCGTGCAGTGCTTGAAGTAGCAGGCGTGCAAAACGTATTGGCAAAATGTTATGGCTCTACAAATCCTGTGAACGTAGTTCAAGCAACCTTTAAAGGTTTGCGTGACATGCGTTCTCCGGATGATGTTGCAGCCAAGCGTGGTAAGTCTGTTGAGGAAATTCTGGGATAAGACAATGGCAGAAGCTAAACGTATTAAAGTGACGCTTGTCCGTAGTACGAACGGTCGCCTTGCCAGTCATAAAGCCTGTGTTTCTGGACTGGGCTTGCGACGCATTGGTCACACCGTTGACGTTGAAGACACACCTTCCGTACGCGGCATGATTAACAAAGTATCTTACTTGGTACGAGTGGAAGGAGAATAATCATGCATCTGAATTCTCTTAAGCCCGCACCTGGCAGCCGCAAAACCGGTAAGCGCGTTGGTCGTGGTATTGGTAGTGGCTTGGGCAAAACTGGTGGTCGTGGCCACAAAGGTTTGAAGTCCCGCTCAGGTGGTACGGTTAAGCCTGGATTCGAAGGCGGTCAGCAGCCATTACAGCGCCGACTGCCCAAGTTTGGCTTTACTTCCCGTAAGGCTTTGTACACGGCTGAAGTTCGCTTAAACGAACTTGCTAAAATTGACGCTGAAGTAATTGATTTGCAAGCATTACGTGCAGCAAATATCATCAGTGCCAATGTAAAACGTGTTAAAGTTATTCTTTCTGGTGAGATCACCACAGCTAAAACTGTTAAAGGTTTAGCTATGACTAAAGGTGCTCGCGCCGCAATTGAAGCAGCTGGTGGTAAAGTCGAGGACTAAATGGCTAAACAAGGATCACTCCCTGGTGGAACACAAAGTGGTTTGACCGAGCTTTGGGCAAGGCTCCGCTTTGTATTATTGGCGATCATTGTGTACCGCATTGGGGCGCATATTCCTGTTCCAGGAATAAACCCGGATACGCTAGCGCAAATGTTCAGTCAAAACGAGGGTACTATCCTTAGCCTTTTTAATATGTTCTCAGGTGGTGCCTTGGAGCGCATGTCTGTGTTAGCTCTAGGCATCATGCCGTATATTTCAGCTTCCATCATTATGCAGCTGTTGACTGTTGTCAGTCCCCAGTTGGAACAGCTTAAAAAGGAAGGTGAAGCTGGTCGACGCAAGATTAGTCAATACACCCGCTATGGCACAGTGCTACTGGCAACCATTCAAGGGTTTGGTATCTCTGTAAGCCTTGCAAACCAAGGTGTTACTTACTCCACTGATTTTGGGTTTTATTTTACTGCAGTAACAACTTTTGTTACTGGTGCTGTCTTCTTGATGTGGCTTGGAGAACAGGTTACTGAGAGAGGTATTGGTAATGGTATTTCGATCCTAATTTTTGCGGGTATAGTTGCTGGATTGCCGAGTGCAATTGGGCAGGCATTTGAGTCTGCTAGACAAGGTAATTTAGATATCTTGGTGTTATTGATAGTGGCGTTGATTGCAATTGTCGTGATTGGTTTTGTAGTGTTTGTCGAGCGTGGTCAACGACGTATTACAGTTAACTATGCTAAGCGCCAACATGGCCGAAAAGTCTTTGCGGCACAATCAAGTCATCTTCCATTAAAAGTAAATATGGCTGGTGTTATTCCAGCTATTTTTGCCAGCAGTATTTTGCTGTTTCCAGCATCTATAGCGCAGTGGTTTGGTACTGGAGCTACAGATGCAGCAGGAGATGAGAGCTGGGCACTAAGCTGGTTACAGGATGTTGCTCATGCAATTAGTCCTGGGCAACCACTAAATATTATTCTGTTTTCAGCTGGGATTATATTCTTCTGTTTCTTCTATACTGCACTTGTCTTTAATCCAAAGGAAGTGTCTGATAACTTGAAGCGTTCAGGAGCGTATATTCCTGGTATACGGCCTGGTGAACAATCTGCACGCTACATTGATGGCGTGTTAACACGCTTAACGATGTTTGGTGCTTTGTACATGACTACAGTGTGCTTACTACCTCAGTTTTTGAATGTTGCTTGGAATGTACCATTCTACCTGGGTGGAACGTCATTGCTAATTGTTGTGGTTGTGGTTATGGACTTTATGTCTCAAGTACAGTCACACTTAATGTCGCACCAATATGAGTCGTTAATGAAAAAATCAAATCTTAAGGGTTTTGGCAGCGGTGGACTGTTGCGTTAACTCTGCCGGTTGATTTGGAGAAAGCTATGAAAGTACGTGCATCTGTAAAAAAGATATGCCGTAACTGTAAAATTATCCGCCGTAAAGGTGCGGTAAGGGTAATTTGCAGTGCTGAACCGCGCCATAAACAGCGTCAGGGCTAAGGAATACCAGCTTTTATAAGTTAACCGCCCAGCTAATTAATTAGCTGGGCGGTTGATTTATTGATCAGCAAACGGTATGCTGTTGCGCCTTTCGCGGATGGTGTATTTCGTTTGATAAAGAGCATAGCGCTCGATGGGATTGGAGTAGATTGAATGGCCCGTATTGCAGGCGTCAATATTCCAGATAACAAACATGCTGTTATCTCCCTGACCTATATCTTTGGTATAGGCAGACCAACAGCTCAGAAAATTCTTGCTGATGCGGGTATTGATCCAGCTAGCAAAGTAAAAGATCTGAGCGAAGACCAAATAGAGGTTTTGCGTACAAAAGTCGCTGAGCACACTACTGAAGGTGACTTGCGTCGTGAAATCAATATGAATATTAAAAGGTTAATGGATCTAGGTTGCTACCGTGGTTTACGCCACCGCCGTAGTTTACCTGTACGTGGGCAGCGTACTAAGACAAATGCCCGCACTCGTAAAGGTCCTCGCAAACCTATTCGTAAGTAAGTATCTGCTCTAAGAAAAGTTTCTTAGTTGCAGCAGGTATAGCATAGACAGGACATATCTGATATGGCAAAGCCAGGTACTCGTTCACGTAAGAAAGTAAAAAAGACGGTGGTTGATGGGGTAGCCCACATCCACGCGTCTTTTAACAATACGATCGTGACCATTACCGATCGTCAAGGCAACACCTTGGCATGGGCAACCGCTGGAGGTTCCGGCTTCCGCGGTTCACGTAAAAGCACACCTTTTGCTGCGCAGGTTGCAGCAGAAAGAGCTGGCCAAGCTGCTGCTGAGTACGGTCTGAAGAATCTTGATGTCTGTGTTAAAGGCCCTGGTCCAGGACGTGAATCTGCAGTCCGTGCATTAAATGCATGTGGCTACAAGGTTACCAATATTGTGGATGTCACACCGATTCCCCACAATGGTTGTCGTCCACCTAAGAAGCGTCGTGTATAAGGCAGGAGACGAGAAAAAATGGCTAGATATTTAGGTCCTAAGTGTAAGCTGTCTCGTCGTGAAGGCACAGACCTTTTCCTGAAAAGCGGCGTGCGGCCTCACGACTCCAAGTGTCGTGCAGAAACCGCTCCAGGGCAACACGGACAACGTCGCGGTCGTTTATCCGACTACGGTCTTCAGTTGCGTGAAAAGCAAAAAGTACGTCGTATGTACGGTTTGCTAGAAAAGCAGTTCCGCAACTACTATAAAAATGCTGATCGTTTAAAAGGAGCTACAGGTGTTAACCTGCTGCAGCTTCTGGAATGTCGCCTAGATAATATCGTTTATCGTATGGGTTTTGGTTCCACTCGTGCAGAAGCTCGCCAGTTGGTCAGCCATAAGGCTGTCATGGTAAATGGTAAGGCAGTTAATATTCCGTCTTATCAGGTTAAGCCGGGTGATGTAGTCGCTATCCGTGAAAAAGCCAAGAACCAACTGCGGATTAATGCCGCTCTAGAACTTGCAAGTCAGCGTGGCTTGGTTGAGTGGGTTGAGGTGGATACCAAGAAGAAAGAAGGGGTATTCAAGGCTCGGCCTGAACGGAGTGAGCTCTCTGCAGACATCAATGAAAACCTCATTGTAGAGCTTTACTCCAAGTAAAGGATAGACAATGGCATCAAGTAGGGTATTACTTCCATGCAGAGTTCGGTAACAGACTTTCTCACACCACGTCACATAGACGTTCAGGAAAACAGCGCAACTCGTGCAAAGGTTACTCTGGAGCCGCTAGAGCGTGGCTTCGGGCATACTTTGGGAAATGCGTTACGTCGTATATTGCTCTCATCGATGCCAGGGTGCGCTATTGTTGAGGCGGAAATAGAGGGCGTTTTACACGAGTATAGTGCCATCGAAGGTGTACAGGAGGACGTTATTGAAATCCTGTTAAACCTTAAAGGTGTTGCTATCAAGATGCATGGTCGTGATGAAGCAGTTCTGAGCCTATCTAAGCAAGGTCTAGGTGTTGTAACTGCAGCAGATATTCAGCTAGATCATGATATCGAAATCGTTAATCCTGATCATGTGATTGCTCACTTGAGTGATGCAGGCTCATTAAATATGAAACTGAAGGTCCGTCGTGGCCGTGGTTACGAGCCTGCTGATGCACGTATCAGTGATGATGATGAAAGTCGCTCTATTGGTAGACTTCAGCTTGATGCCACCTATAGCCCCGTTTTTCGAGTGTCCTACGTTGTTGAAAGCGCTCGTGTTGAGCAACGTACAGACTTAGATAAGTTGGTACTTGATTTAGAAACTGACGGTACTCTGGATCCAGAGGAAGCCATCCGTCGGGCTGCAACAATTCTTCAACAACAATTGGCTGTCTTTGTTGATTTAGAAGGCGACAAAGAACCTGAGCCAGAAGAAATTGAAGAAGAAATCGATCCGATTTTGTTGCGTCCAGTAGATGATCTTGAGCTAACAGTTCGCAGTGCAAATTGCTTGAAAGCTGAGAATATTTACTACATTGGTGACTTAATCCAGCGTACAGAAGTTGAGCTTTTGAAAACCCCTAATTTGGGTAAAAAATCGCTCACAGAAATCAAAGACGTATTGGCTTCTCGAGGTTTGTCTCTTGGCATGCGTCTCGATAACTGGCCTCCCGCTAGCTTAAAAAATGACGATAAGGTTTCTGCCTAGCGTCACTGAATAGCCAAGCAAAGCAAGTTTGGTAAGGAATTGAGTTATGCGTCATCGAAAGAGTGGTAGAAAGCTAAATCGTAATAGCTCTCACCGCAAAGCCATGTTTCAAAACATGACCTGTTCTTTGGTAGAGCACGAAATTATCAAAACTACATTGCCTAAGGCAAAAGAGCTGCGTCGTGTTGCAGAGCCACTGATTACATTGGCTAAAAACGACTCTGTAGCTAACCGTCGTCTGGCGTTTGATCGTCTGCGCAGTAAAGCTACTGTCGGCAAATTATTTGCCGAGCTGGGTCCTCGTTTTGCTGAGCGTCCAGGTGGGTACATTCGCATCTTGAAGTGCGGTTACCGCCATGGCGACCAAGCACCTATGGCTTATGTTGAGTTGGTTGATCGCCCTGAAGTTCAGGTCGAAGCAGCTGATGAAGAGTAAGCATAATTGAGCCGGGTTTTAAGCCCGGCTTAGTTTTTATATCATCTTTTTCCTATTCTAAAATTATACCTACCCTTCTTTTTCTTCCTGTTCTGTTAAAAGCTCAACAGCAATTCGCACGAAATCAACTGATGTCACAAGACCGATGAGTTTGCCTTGGTCTACGACAGGCAAGCAGCCATATTTTGTTTCTAGAAAGTACTTTCCTGCT
Source organism: Zooshikella ganghwensis DSM 15267 (assembly GCF_000428585.1). Lineage (GTDB taxonomy): Bacteria > Pseudomonadota > Gammaproteobacteria > Pseudomonadales > Zooshikellaceae > Zooshikella > Zooshikella ganghwensis. The sequence goes on from NZ_AUAF01000085.1 coordinate 15,153, forward strand.
TCGGCTAGTGGGAGTTGAGGCTGAACAGTCTCTACATCCTTGGAGCATGCTGACTTAACAGTAACGCCTCTACCAAACGTCCACATATCGACTGAGCCAAAGAGCTTTGCCTGTTGAAAAGCTTCTTTTAATAAGTGCTTCTGGGTAATAACGCCAACGAAGTCACCATTTTCACTAGAGATAACAGGTATGTGACGAATACTATGTTCCGCCATTAGACGGTTAGGTACATCCAAAGAGTCTTTTTCGGTACAACTAATCACATCCTTAATCATAATGTCCGAGATTGTTTTGTAATGCATTATCCTTTCCTGTGTTATCTACAAATGTGCTTTTTTAAAATTATAGTGACTTATTAATACGTAGATACTGCATAAGAAAGAGAAACAGCAGCATCTCTACCTGAGAGCTACTGTTGGAGTTAGGTTTTACTGAGCTTAGAATAAAATTCGTGTTGTAACTGTTTTAAAGACAAGAAAAAAATTAGTTAATTATTTAGCTAGCTGTGTAGATAAAAAACGTCCTGTATGTGAGCCTTTAATGGTGGCGATTTCTTCGGGAGTGCCTGTTGCAATGATTTCACCACCACCATCTCCTCCCTCTGGACCCAAGTCGATAATCCAGTCTGCTGTTTTTATTACATCTAAATTATGTTCAATAATGACAATAGTATTGCCTTGGTCTCGTAAGCGATGTAACACTTCTAGTAGGTGTTTAATGTCGTGGAAATGCAGTCCAGTTGTTGGTTCATCCAGAATGTATAATGTACTTCCGGTATCTCTTTTAGAGAGTTCTTTGGAAAGTTTGACACGCTGAGCTTCACCACCAGATAGCGTTGTGGCATTTTGGCCCAGATGTATATACGACAATCCCACATCAATGAGTGTCTGAAGTTTACGCTTGATTGCTGGAATGGCATTGAAAAAATCAAGTGCTTCCTCGACCGTCATTTCTAACACTTCATGAATATTTTTGCCTTTGTATTTTATTTCTAAGGTTTCACGGTTATAGCGTTTACCTTTACATACTTCGCAAGGAACATAAACATCAGGCAAAAAGTGCATTTCAACTTTAATGACACCATCACCCTGGCAGGCTTCGCAGCGACCCCCTTTGACGTTAAAGCTGAAGCGTCCTACTTTATATCCTCGTGATCGAGCTTCTTGTGTACCTGCAAACAGTTCTCTAATTCCCGTGAAAATACCTGTATAGGTTGCAGGATTTGAGCGTGGGGTTCTACCAATTGGGCTTTGGTCGATATCTATACATTTATCTAAATGCTTAAGTCCTGTGATTCGTTTATAAGGTTCAGGCTTTAATGTGGTTGCCCCATTTAGCTCAGTAGCAACAATAGGGTAAAGCGTATTATTAATAAGTGTGGATTTACCTGAACCTGAAACACCAGTAACGCAGGTCATAAGGCCAAGAGGAATAGTCAAACTGACGTTTTTAAGGTTGTTTCCTGAAGCACCCGAAAGTTTTATTGCATAACTTGAATCTGCAATTACACGCTCTTCTGGGATTTCGATGCACTTTTGGCCAGAAAGATACTGACCTGTTAGAGATTTCTTGTTACTAGTTATTTGTTTTGGAGCACCTTGAGCGACAATTTCACCACCGTGAACTCCTGCGCCTGGGCCAATATCAATCACAAAGTCTGCATGGCGAATGGCGTCTTCATCATGTTCAACCACAATAACGGTATTACCCAGATCTCTTAGGCGTATCAAGGTATTAAGAAGACGCTCATTGTCGCGTTGGTGAAGACCGATTGAAGGTTCATCTAGTATATACATTACGCCAACCAAGCCAGCACCAATCTGGCTGGCAAGGCGAATACGTTGAGCTTCCCCTCCTGATAGTGAGTCTGCACTGCGATCTAGCGTTAAATAGTTAAGGCCGACATTAACTAAAAATTGTAAGCGCTCCCGAATTTCTTTAAGAATTTTGGACGCTACCTCTCCTTTTTGGCCAGGAATTGAAAGCTGTTCGAAGTAATCTAGTGCCTGCTCTACTGGCAGAGCAGCTAAAGCGGGTAGATTATGCTCTTCAATAAACACGTAACGTGAATTGCGCTTCAGTCGCGAGCCATGACATCCAGGACAGGGTTGTACACTGAGAAATTTAGCAAGTTCATCACGTACACTTTGTGAATCTGTGTCCCGATAACGTCGCTCCATGTTAGGAATAATGCCTTCAAAACGGTGAGCTCGATGAATTTTATCACCACGGTCATTAACATAGATGAACTTAATAACTTCATCACCACTACCGTGAAGTATTAAGTTACGTTGTTTTTTGGTGAGCTTGCGAAATGGTGTATCAATATCAAATTGATAATGATTTGCCAGAGAGGTGAGTAGCTGAAAGTAATAAACCGTGCGTCGATCCCAGCCTCGAATCGCTCCTTCGCCTAACGTCAGATCTGGGGAAACAATAATGCGATCTTCATCAAAATACTGTTTAACGCCTAAACCATCACAGCTTTCACATGCACCGGCTGGGTTATTAAATGAAAACATGCGTGGCTCAAGCTCGCTAATGCTATGTCCACAATGAGGGCAAGCAAACCGAGAAGAGAAAATAATATCCTCTAGCTTTTCATCCATGTCGCAGATGACTGCTATGCCATCAGTCAGTTGAGTGGCTGTTTCAAATGATTCAGCGAGACGCAGCTTTAAATCTTCTCTGACTTTAAAGCGATCGACCACTACTTCAATGGTATGTTTTTTGGTTTTAGCAAGTTTAGGGGCATCATCAAGATCAGTCACAATGCCATTAATTCTTGCTCGGACAAAACCTTGTGATTTCAGATCATTAAGTACATGCAAATGTTCGCCCTTTCGGTTTTGTACGATAGGGGCAAGTAGCATCAGTTTGGTTCCTTCAGGTAGTTCCAATACCTGGTCTACCATCTGACTAATAGTCTGAGCCGCTAAGGGTAAATCGTGAGTTGGGCAGCGTGGTGTGCCGGCTCTGGCAAAGAGCAGGCGTAAATAGTCGTATATCTCTGTAATTGTGCCCACTGTAGAGCGTGGGTTATGCGACGTTGATTTCTGTTCAATAGAAATTGCAGGTGATAAGCCTTCAATATGGTCAACATCAGGCTTCTCCATCATGGATAAAAACTGGCGGGCATAAGTAGATAAAGACTCAACATAACGACGCTGCCCTTCAGCATAAAGGGTGTCAAATGCCAGTGAGGACTTTCCTGAGCCAGATAATCCAGTAATGACAATAAGCTTGTCACGAGGAATATCAATATTGATGTTTTTTAAATTATGAGTCCGTGCACCGCGTACGCTAATTTTATCCACTGTAAACATCCCCAGTTTTGTGGCTGAAGTGATGACTAAGTTGCTCAGACTTGAATTACCCAGCAATGTCATTTGTTACATGCTTATGGCAGCGAACAGTTGTACAATGCGCGCTGAGTAAACCGGTATAACAAAATGAATGATTATACTGGATTACCTGTTAATATATACAGTTTTTCTTGTACGGTTAAAGAGGGGATGGATGAGCTCATCTGTCATGAATAAAACTGAGCGTAAGGTCACTTTTTCCCTAGCAGGTGTTTTTGCTATGCGCATGCTGGGTCTATTTATGATTTTGCCTGTTTTAACGGTATATGGTGACCAACTTATTGGAGCAACACCGGCATTACTGGGATTGGCAATGGGGGCCTATGGCGTTACCCAGGCTATTTTGCAAATTCCATTTGGGTTTTTATCTGACCGTGTAGGACGTAAACCCATTATTTTTGCAGGGTTAATACTGCTAATGCTAGGTAGTATTGTGGCGGCAAACTCTGAATCTGTATATGGGGTTATTATAGGGCGTGCATTACAGGGGGCTGGTGCTGTAGCAAGTGCAATTATGGCATTAGTATCTGATTTGACCCGAGAAGAGCAGCGCACCAAAGCAATGGCACTGATAGGCATGAGTATTGGCTTATCATTTTGTATAGCCATGGTGGCTGGTCCTTTGGTCACTCAGTGGTGGGGATTAACAGGACTATTTTCATTTAATGGTTTATTAGCGTTGATTGCTATGGTACTTGTGTGGCGAGTACCCACACCTGTTCAACAGCTGCAGCACCGCGATACTTTTCCTGTAATCAGTGAAATCCGCCAAGTGTTGGCCAATACAGATTTGCTAAGATTAGACTTAGGCATATTTGTGTTGCATTTTGTTTTGATGGCTTTATTTGTTGCATTACCTCTTGCATTAGAACGGTTGGCTGGTTTGCCGAGGGAGCAGCACTGGTGGGTTTATCTTATAACGTTGCTGAGTTCTTTTGTCGCCATGCTGCCATTTATCATCCTGGCAGAGAAAAAAAGAAAATTAAAACCAGTATTTTTAGGAGCCTTATGTCTACTAATTTTCAGTTTAGTTAGCATGCTATGGAGCAGTAATCACTTTACTGGATTGTTATTAAGTATTTTCTTATTTTTCATGGCATTTAATTGGCTTGAAGCGTCATTACCATCAATGGTCAGTAAGTTAGCGCCTGCCGGGAGAAAAGGCACTGCAATAGGTATTTATTCGACCTGCCAGTTTTTAGGTGCAGCACTTGGTGGTATTGCAGGTGGTTTGGTTTATCAGCGCTATGGCTTTACTGGTGTTATCAGTATGGCTGCTTTAGTTGCTGTCATTTGGTGGGTCATTAGTTGGAGTATGACGACGCCACCTTACTTAACAACATTAATGGTTAACTTGAAGCCTGTGAATGATCAATCTGTCGCGGATGTATCTGCAGCACTGTCTGCAATTCATGGCGTGCAAGAAGTTGTGGTGATTGCTGAAGAGCAATCCGCTTATCTTAAAGTCGATCGTGCCCGGCTAGATATGCAGGCCCTACAAGCATTTGAACTTAAGGCTTAATCGTTAGGAGAAACTCATGCGAGGAGTGAATAAAGTCATCCTGGTCGGTAACCTGGGTGCTGATCCGGAAGTACGTTATCTGCCCAATGGTAATGCGGTTACAAATTTAAGTATTGCTACCAGTGAGCAGTGGAAAGATAAGCAGACAGGTCAGCCACAAGAGCGGACTGAATGGCATAGAGTCGTCATGTTTGGTAAATTGGCTGAGGTTGCAGGTCAATATTTACGCAAAGGCTCTAAAGTTTATTTGGAAGGAAAGCTGCAAACACGTAAGTGGCAGGCTCAAGATGGCAGTGATCGCTATACAACAGAAATTGTGGTTGATATTAGCGGACAAATGCAAATGCTGGATAGCCGGCAAGATGGTTCGGGTGCGCCTAACCAAGGCTTTAATAGACAGCAAAACATGCCTCCACAGCAAGGTATGCCAGGTCAACAGCCTCAGCAAAACTTTAATAACCAGCCGCCTATGGGACAGCAGCCTGCTCAACCAATGGGAGGGCAGCAAGTGCCAAATAACCAGCCCCAACCGTCACAAAACACAGCTACAGCTATGGATAATTTTGATGACTTTGATGATGACATTCCGTTTTAAGTGGCTGGTATAAAATATGCTGTACTAGCAGTATTTAGTCAGAGGCTGGCATTGCCAGCCTTTTTCAAAAATTATTTCCCCTTACTCATCTTTTCTTTTAAGAGTATCCCCTGCCAATTTATTCTCTATAAAAAACGCTATATTGGGCTTGTGATGTTGAGAACGAGTTTCAAATCCTGCTAAAAACAAAGTATACAGCTTATATTCGTATACCCCTTTCGAATCATTTTTATATGTATTATTCATAGTGCTTAATCTAATGGAACAGCTAAGCTACTTTTACCAAGAAAAGCTTTCGGGGTTTTATCTCTTGCTGGTAAAGCTGGCCATATAGAGAACTTCATTATGGGTATAAAGATATGAACAATATTAATTATATACAACACTTGTTGCTTATGTGACCGAAAAGATACCTGGGTATTAGTGGTTTGTACGATAGTTTTTGCTTGTGTGGTAGCTGTAGTGCTTAATACTTGTTCATAATAAACGCTGTATACTTCTCTGGTATCATGTACTACTTATGCATCTAATTTTTAAGGTAATATATACCCTTCACGAATGATTTCTAGGTTTTGTTATCTTCACTCCTCACCCCAATCACCTATTAATATAACGCGATGCTCGACTTTTATTAGTTTGAAATGACAACCCCTGACCCCAACCTTTGTTTTGCCGAAACAAATTCAAAGGGACAGGGGATGTCAGTAGAAGAGTTTATCATAGCAGTTTATTGCTGGGTTGATGATACCTTTAATGATTTACTTAAAGGCCAGCGATTACGTGAACGAGGGACTATGCCTTC
>NZ_AUAF01000086.1 GCF_000428585.1 Zooshikella ganghwensis DSM 15267
TAACCCCCTGAAAGGGGGCATTACATCACCCTCTCAGTAGGCTAACAAGCTATCCCCTACAAAAAACTAATTACTAAAAATCAAATTATTCTTGTCGTCTTTCAAGCTGTTCTTGATATCTGACATAATTTTTTATCATTTCTGCGTTCATACCAACTGTATCTACACAATAACCTTTAGCCCAAAAATGATTTCCCCAGTAAGGCCTTTGTTTCAAATCTGCTCATGTGTCTTTCCTTTACTCAGTTATGGGGATAACCAAGTAAACGAATACGATGAGCAGATCATTCAGGCATAGCCTTTCGCTGACGATGACCACGCCCATAGGACGTGGTTTTTATTTATTAATAAAATCAGTGTTGTGTAAAATGTTACCTGCCTTGTGACCGGGCAGGTGACTTCTCTATGCTTTTGCACAAAAAAATTTTACTTGAACCTTTCTTATTCTAATCTAAAACAGAATCAGTTTTATCCTGACTCACTTCTTGGTGCTCAACTTTCTCTTCTATAATACTGACTGAGCCAGCTATTTTATCAATAAATGCCTCTCTCTTCTTACAATCCTGTGGTTGGTCCACAATATCAATCATTGTTAGATGAGTAACGTATTTATCATTAAATATATAGCCAATAACAAAACAATCGTAAAATAAAGGGGTTTCTTGTGTGGCTGCGTTTAAATCCACAATATTATTATCCTGAGCTGTCCAGCTAAATCGTAGCAATTCATTTTGTTCGTTGATTTTTTTATTGACGATTTCAGGTCCACTAATTATCTTTTTTTGATACGACTGTAAAAGCTTATCTCGTTCAGCCAGCCCTTTCTCTGTTAGTTTCTCTTTTACACATTCCCTGACCCGAGTATCAACCTTGCACTGGCTTTGCCATTCTTCAATAAGACCATTTAAAATTAATAGTTTTTGCTGTGTTTTAGGGTTATATAGCGTATGGTAGTGAAGATCACTTGCCGGACTTAACTGTTTACCAATCTCCCAACCTTCAGGAATAGGTAGAGAGATGTGCTCACTTAGCTGTAAATCCTGAGCATTAAGCACAATGGGTGCCAGTAAACATAAACAGACTGCTCTGAATTTTAACATTGTTTGGTCAACTACCTATTATTATCAATTAGAAACAGTTTAATTTATAGCCGTTGTTATAGACAAACATTAAAAACTCATTAATTAATTTGTGCTATCCCTGCACATCTTGCCAATATAAACATTAATTTGCTAAAGCCCCATTGAAGCAATTACAAAGTACTAGCCTTTTACTCAACTTCCCTTGCTAAAAGTCAGCAACATTGTATTTACTTTTTAGCAATGCAGATTATATTCCCTCAATGATCCCGACAGTTGAAGCAAGCTCTATGCAGATGATAAGCATTGCTAATAACATCGCAATCATAAGCAGAGGCATACCACCAAATACTTGATACTGGCTTTCATTGGCATTTTGTCTTACTTTCCAAGCCATTAATACAGGAAGAATTACCCCTAATACCGCCAAGGCTAATGCGGCAAATCCCAGCGCCATAATGAAACCTTTTGGATAGAAAAGCGCAAAGATAAGTGGTGGTATAAATGTATACATTGCGGTTACTAAGCGCCCTCGGCGGCAGTCACCATGGTCTCTGGCATCCGCTATAAAGTCGAATAACCCTAAAGCAACCCCAAGAAATGAAGTCAGTAATGCAATATTAGAAAAAATATTCAACCCTGTGCTTATCCATGGTGTTTTAGGGATTTGGCTACCTAGTGCAGAGATCATTTCAGGTACAGAACCACCGTTCTGAACAATAGCGCCTATAGCTGTTGCTGGTAGCACCCCTAAGGTCACTATCTCCCAAGCAAAATAGACCAAAAGCGGCAACAAGCTACCCAGTAAAATTATGTTTCGCAGGCTTTTTACATCACTGCCCTGATAAGCAATAACACTGGTGACACTGCCATGGAAACCAAATGACGTAAACACAATTGGCATTGCAGCTAACATCAGCCCATTATCAACTGGCATTTCAGTGAGATGCTGTTGATTTACTTCAGGTAGGAGAAAAGCAACAATAGTCAGGAAAATGGCTATCTTACCCAAAAACAAAAGGCGGTTTACAAAATCTACAGTCCTGGTGCTCCAGTACACCAGCCCCCCAGCAATAACCGTAAAACATAATGTGGTATGCACCTGGGACAGAGGTTTACCTAACAGAGAGCTTAAATAGCTGTTAAGTAAAGAAGAACCTCCTGTGATATAAGCAGACAGTAGTGCATAAAAAAGGAAGAGCGTAGCGATACTTGCCACTATTTTGCCAGGCTTACCTAATGTTCGGTGCGCCATGGTAAACAATGTTGACCCCGGCTCAATGGCTAGGTTGACTTCCATGATCAGCATAGCTGTGTAAAACATAAGTCCCCAGAATAAAACCATTAACGCAATCATTAATGGAAAGCCCAAACTACTTGAGCTTAAAGGGAGTGCCAACATACCCGCACCAATAGCAGTGCCTGCCAATATTAATGCACTGCCTAGTTTTTTATTGCGCATAACCATGCATTTTCCTTAGAGGTTTTCTTGTTACTCACTAAACCGCCCCCATAGGAGCTATCCTCTCAACAAAACATAATCAGGCTGTGCATTTAGCCAATAACACCAATCCTTAGACGTAGATTGGCAAATGGCAAGCCTGAATATGATTCGCTTTCAGTCAATTTATTCGAGACCATCCATTGAACCACATGTTTACACAATATCCATTAGCAAAATCCGTAACTATTGAGTTCTGACAAAATAATATACTCAGTACGTAGGGTTTTTAGTGAGCTAGTCTGGTCTGATAAGACTAGCCATAACAACGAAAGCGGATAGAAAGGTGCTTAATACAACGCTACCAGTGCCCAAGTACTTGCTCAGTCAAAGATGCCACTGATTCTCGCTCTATTAAGTAAACAGGAATTTTTAATGTATCGGGCTCAAGGGACTCATTATTAATCAAGCGCAGGGCTGCTTGCCCAGCAAGCAAACCAATCTCTTCATAGGGGCATGAAACTGTGGTTAAAGGAGGCATGGTATAACGCGCAGCTTGATTATCACCAAAACCGACAACTGAAATATTCTTAGGAACTCTAATATCTTCCTCCCGCAAAGCATGCATAACACCAGCAGCCATATTATCACTAGCGGCCATAATGGCAGTAAATCGTACGCCTTTTTGTAAAATGCGCTTTATTCCCCGATAACCTCCTGCACTGGAATCCTCACTCCACACCAACAGCTCAGGATTATGGCGGATACCAGCTTGATCCATTGCTCGCTGAAATCCAGCCAGCTTTGCTTCTGCATCTAAATAGCCTCTATTACCTGCAATATAGGCTATTTGTTGATGGCCTTTTTTAAGCAGGTAGTTAACCAACATCTCACTCCCTAATGCATAGTCGAAAGACAAGGTATTTATATGAGAAGACGATGACGATGGCGGAACCAGTATTAAGGGTGCCTTAGTGGCAAACTCTTGAATTAGCTGCTCATTATACGTGCGTGACTGCCAAATCATGGCATCACACTTTCTCATTAATAATGTATTGAGTGATTTTGCTTCACGCTCTTCCTCACTTTGACAAGAAATAACCAATAACTCCATACCGCTGTCATGAATAGCCTGTTCGATGCCAGCTATTAAAGCAGCCGTACCTGGCGCTTTAAAGTTATGCACTAAAAGCCCCAATAAGTTGCTTTTTCGGGTACTCAATGCTCTGGCAGTCAGGTTAGGCTGGTAATTCAATGCAGCTGCAGCAGCCATAACCTTTTGCCTTGTTTTCTCACTGGTAGCGCCAGAGCCATTTAGTACTCTTGATACAGTTGAAACAGCGACACCAGCATACTTCGCCACATCTGTGATGCTCGTCATATCACAAAACCAACAATTGTGGAAAATACCGAATTGGAAACGTTTCCAATTTTGCTACGATGTGGTACATAATAGCATGTCGGAATGTTACAGCACGGCTCTAGTTCAAATCAGCGCTGGTTTGATTGTGATAAAAAACGGGGAAACACCCGAGCAGTAAGAACGATTATAATAGACGCGGAGATGGCCCATGAACTTGCAAGCTGCCAAGTCATTTGAGTTCTTCCAACGTGTTGGAAGAGCGATGATGACTGTAGTACTCATCCTGCCCCTGGTTTCAATTTTAATGGGGATAGGTGGCATCATACTTAATCCTAATGTTCATAACTTTGTTCCTTTCCTTGACTCTCCTTCCTGGTTTTCTATAGGACTTTTCCTCCAAAAAGCCGGTCAAGCACTTTTCAATAACTTACCTTTACTCTTTGCAGTTGGTATTGCTTCTACTTGGACAGGCAAACCTATTGCCGGCTTTTCCAGCTTAATTGCTTTTTTAGTAATGCATACAGTCATTGGTGTGCTAATACAAACCAGTGGTGGTACAACAGCCCTGGCAGAAGCCTGGGCTGCAGATACTGGACAAACTGTTGATGCTTTACAGCGCATGTTCGCTAAAGAGCTAGGTATTGAAACCCTGCAAACAGGGGTTTTTGGTGGCATGCTGATCGGTTTTACCAGCGCTTGGGCCTATAACCGTTTCCACCAAATCAAACTTCCTGATGCAATCGCACTATTTGCAGGTGAGCGAAGTGTACCAATTATGGCCTCATTTTTTGCCATTTTCCTAGGGTTGCTATTGTTCTGGTTTTGGCCCTATGCTCACATTGCCATTCTGTATATTGGAGACCTAGTAGCTAATAACACAAATGCTCTTGTTGTAGGTATGTATGGTGCAATTGAGAAAATGCTGATCCCCTTTGGCTTACACCATATTTATAATGCACCCTTACTATTTTCACCTTTGGGAGGGGAGTACATAACTCTGGGGGGGCAGACCATTGTTGGTGACCAAAATATATATATTACGTCTATTGGCGAATGGGTTCACGATAACTCAGTAGAAGTTGTAGGCGGGCATTTTATTGCAGGTAAATTTATACCTGTTATGTTTGGTCTACCTGGTGCTGCATTGGCCATGTACCACACTGCTAAAACAGCCAAGCGCAAAATTGCAGGTAGCCTGTTAATCGCTGCAGCATTTACGGCCTTTTTAACTGGTATTACTGAGCCTTTAGAATTTACCTTCTTATTTGTTGCACCATTACTGTATGTTGCTCATACCCTGCTGACAGGTATTGCCTTTGGTTTAGCTGCTATGCTTGACTTACAAGCAGGTTTTAGTGGTGGTTCTGGTGTAATTGACTATTTCTTATTTAACGTAATTCCTCACCACAATAATGCCTGGATTACCATTGCTATATTAGGTGTGATTTTCTTTGCGGTTTACTATGTAACCTTCCGCTTCTTGATTTTGAAGTTCAACTTACCCACCCCTGGACGTACTGAAGATCAAGTTAAACTGTACTCTTCTCAAGAGTATCGGGCAAAGCAAAAAGAACAGCAACAAACCGGGCAAACATCATCACTACAGAATAGTGACTCTCAAGCAGCCCAGGTAATTGCTGCCTTCGGTGGACAGGAAAACTTAGCTCATGTTGATGCTTGCCTGACTCGGTTAAGAGTTTCAGTAAATAATCATGATTTAATTGATAAACCACGCCTTATTGAGTTAGGAGCAAAAGATGTGCTGGTAATTGGCAAAGGAATTCAAGCCATATTTGGTACAAACTCTTCAATCCTTAAAGAAGAAATTTTGGAATTGATGGCATAGTCAGTTTGGGCTACAACAGTAGCCCTTTTTTTATCGTTACTGGTTAAATCATGACAGCAGCAGAATTATCCTGGTGGCAAACAGCGACCATTTATCAAATATATCCCAAAAGCTTTAAAGACTCAGGCCAACAGGGGACAGGTGACTTACAAGGCATCATCAGCAAACTGGATTATTTAAAAAAACTTGGTATAGATGCAATTTGGTTAACGCCTATTTACTGCTCTCCACAAATTGATAATGGCTATGATATTAGCGATTACTACAACATAGACCCCAGCTATGGAAGCATGGAAGATTTCGAGCGCCTTATCGAAGAAGCACATACTCGAAATATAAAAATCATCATGGATCTGGTAGTCAACCACACCTCAACTGAACATCAGTGGTTTAAAGAAGCAATCCGTTCTGAAACAAGTCCCTATCATAATTACTACATTTGGCGTAAAGGTAACGCAGAAAATCCCCCAAATAACTGGCAGTCTAAATTTGGCGGATCAGCCTGGGAGTTTGTGCCTCACCTCGATAAATATTATTTACATTTATTTGCTAAAGAGCAGGCCGATTTAAATTGGGAAAATCCAAATGTTCGACAAGAGGTCCAAAAAGTCGTCGAATTCTGGTTAAAGAAAGGCATTGATGGTTTTCGACTCGATGTTATTAACTTGATTTCCAAGCAACAAGACTTTCCTAATGATGCAATAGGTGACGGCCGACGTTTTTACACTGATGGTCCTCGCGTTCACGAATATTTGCAGGAGTTAAGTAAGGCTGTATTTATTCCATGGAATGCAATGACTGTAGGCGAAATGTCCTCTACCACCATTGAGCATTGCCAGCAGTACTCTGACCCTTCTAACCAAGAATTAAGTATGGTGTTTAACTTTCACCACTTAAAAGTTGATTATCCTAATGGAGAAAAATGGTCAAAAGCACCTTTTGATTTTATAAGTCTGAAAAAGATTCTTGCTGACTGGCAAAAAGGCCTCGCTGAACGAGGTTGGAATGCCTTGTTCTGGTGTAATCATGACCAGCCTCGTGTTGTTTCCCGCTTTGGTAATACCTCTACATACTTTAAACAATCAGCCAAAATGTTAGCAACCGCAATACATGGTTTGCGAGGTACTCCATATATTTATCAAGGCGAAGAAATTGGTATGTGTAACCCAGACTACACTACTATTGATGCCTACCAGGATGTTGAAACAATCAACTACTACCAGATAATGCGTGACCAAGGTATGGATGAAGGTAACATTATGTCAATCATTCAAGCAAAATCACGTGATAACTCAAGAACCCCTATGCAATGGGATAATTCACAACATGCAGGATTTACCAAAGGTACTCCTTGGCTGAAAGTAGCGGATAATTATCACGAGCTAAACGCTGAGTCTGCACTCAATGACGAAGACTCTGTATTTTATTATTATCAACAGCTAATAAGGCTTCGAAAAATAGAGCCTCTGCTTACATATGGCCGCTTTCAACTGCTACTGGAGAAACACCCATCACTATTTGCCTATATACGGGAATATAATAGTCAGGCGTTACTTGTTATCTGTAACTTTTACAATCAATACGTTGACTTCCCTTTACAAGAAACACCCCTTAACACTTATCACGAAAATGTTGAGGTTCTTCTTAGCAATTACAGTGGTACTACAAACAACTTAGCCACTTTAAAGCTCAGGCCATACGAAGCAGTAATATTCAAGCTTCCAACTTACTAAAGCAAAGTTTACGCAGTAATACCGATACCCTCCTCCCTCAAATTAAAAATAAACAAATAGGGGGGAGTTCTTTTTCCTACAAACGAACAAGCACCTCTAAAAATTACCTAACATTTCTATACACGGATTATTTAACCAATTATCACTTGAAAGCTCACTGTCTAGATCTACAGCATGTATTGCATAGGCATGTCGTGATACTGGCGAATTATTTGCCGGGCTATAATGTGGTAGTAACCCATGCAAGACAATCAATGTCCCTTGCTTTACCTCCAAGGGTATCGCTTCTTTTATATTCCACTGAGGCTCAGCCAAACGTTGCATGCATACCTGATCATTGTTTTTACGTACTAAACGCTGACTTAATTCAAACTGATGTCCACCGGGTATTGCAAATAAACAGCCATTTTCCACAGTAGCATCTTCAAGCGCCAACCAAAAACCTGTTACCGTTACTGGAGAAGAATATAAAAATGTTGCATCCTGATGACAAGTAACTTCCCCTCCCACAAAAGGCTGCTTTAAAATATACATTGACTGTATTATTGCTGGCTTTTTCATCCCTAAGTCATAAGCAAGGCGAGTGATATTTGGAGAAGTAGACCAACGTTTAAAAACAGCATCCTTAGCATGCAAAGCATGACCTACCTTATTCACTGCACGCACATTATCAACTTGCCTGATATTTTTTTCATAGAAGCATCGTATTTGGTTACCAGACTCCAGAAAGTATTGTTGCTCACAATGACACTGATCCTGGGTTGAAAAAATCACTTGTTCACTATTTACTTGTTTTAGATAAGACTGAATAACTTGTTTTAATGTTAAACACTCTAACGACGAAGCAAACTCATTAAGCACAAGGTAACCATCTCGCACATAGTCTGCTTTTTGCTTAGCCGTCATTTGCTGATTTGCCTGAATTAATCGTTGATCTATTACTGATAAGCCCTTTAACTTCACTGACAATGTATCCCAAAATAGTCACTTCTTATCTAGCGTCTGTTAACACTATTTGAATCACGGCCCGAAGGGTTATGACTGTGATATTCAAATAGCGCTAACAGCGCCCTGATACTTTCAAACAAATTCAGAGAGGTAAACCTCTCTGAAAATACATTTATACCCATAGCAAAGGGGGTATATTTCAATTAGCTTAAACGTCTACGTCTTGTAAATAACAGTGAAAGCAACCCAAAGCCAATAACACCAGCAGTAGCAGGCTCAGGCACTTCTTCAATAATTTCTTTCACCTTACGTTTTATGATTTCATCTGTCAGTGTATCAGGATCAGCTCTCAATGCTGCCAAGTCAAAAAATCCCTTTTCTCCATCTTTAGTCGTATAAACAGTTTCATCCCACTCAGAGGCATAGTTGTTCAACGAGATTACATTCAGTAAAACGTTATTATCTTTGAGCACTCCAGCAAGTTGTGTTTCGGTCATAGAGCTTGCTTGGTCGCCAGATTCGTCAGTAATCAAAATAACCATCTTGACACGGTTATCTTTCCAACTAAACCCTCCTAATGCCCAATGCGCAGCATGATAGCCACGCTCTTGAGAACCATAGGTATTCACAAAGTTAACGCTAGAAGAGATTGCATTAAAATCATTGGTAAAATCTACAAAAATATTTTTATTACTTTCACTTCCAGCCAGGCGTTCATAACCTGCAACACCATACCGAGCGTCTATACCATTAGCCCGCATTTGGTTATCCATTGCTTCCAGACTATTTCCCAGCCATGCAAATTCATTCTGCATACTTCCTGACTGGTCAATAACAAAGGCTACATCAGCTGCCATGTAACCTGCCTGGGCCTGAGTCGTTAAACCAACGCTGATAAATGTGCCAAGCGCAATGGCTGTGGCTTTTTTTGTTATAGCCATACTTCTTCCTGTTAGTATGTCGTTTTCCATTACCCTACAATAGGGAATCCATTTTGATACCATTTAAGCGATATCAAGCATGACATTAAACTATCAAAAAATCTAAATCAAGACAGTTAGCGTATACTAAAAACACTGGCCTTAATCACATAAAGAGTAAATCTAAAATAAAAACATAAACTCATCTGACAATGAAAATCTTTACCCATGACAACCCAGCATTAATATCATCGTTAGCAGTCCAAGCCACAACACATCCATCACGGAAAGAAAATCCGACTAGCCAGGTGTTCAGTCTTGTTTTTATGTCACTCAACAGTAGTAAGCACTCACTTTTGCAATAAACAACGCTAACAGCCACTCAATAATACTACAGAATTATTTATACGTAGATTTCCACAGATAGGTACAAGTAGACCGCCAAAACTCAAGACGTATTGAAGGAATATAATTAATCAATAAAAGATATTAAAAAATTAAATTTTAACTATATTCCTGTACTCACTGCGGTTGACATTCATCTATGATTAGTAGTGAGTGTAACGTCTTGAGCAGCTATGTTAATCACAAAAAACTTTAAAAACGTTGCAATTATAGTACTGATTGAACTAATTATTTTTACTTCAATTTACCTACACTTGCGTGGATTTATTGATGAATACTTACAAAACAACGTAAGTGAGCAATACGCAAATGATCTTAAGTTTTCTGCAAACTACTTCGAATACTCGGTAAAGAGAATTGGAGACATTCTTGTCAATACTGATTACTTCCTCAATAATGACAACAACACTAACTATCAACCCAAGCTGGAGAATTATCTAACACATCTTTTTAATAACTATGAGGAGCTAATTGGCATTACCCTACTCTATACACCTGAATACCTGAATGCTCACTCACATTTAGTCAATAGCTCTTCATTTGCGTTTCGAGAAACCAACAGTATATCTCACAAAAAGTTAGATAAAGGTCAGCTATATCCAAGGTGGTACTTTAGAAGTCTACAAAACTTCTTTAAACATGGTCGCCAGTTATCATGGCATATAGCCTTTCCTTCACCAGGAAGTAACAAACAATACTCACTATCAACAACTTATGTTATGCCGACTTCTGAGTCCGCTAAAGGTGTCATCGCTATTGAGTGGAGTTTAGATAAAGTTCTCCAAATACTACAAGAGCAACAAAGCACCTCGAAATCACTGCTATTTTTTATTGATGGATCAACCAACAAAGTATTTATTAATGTTGATCGAAAGAATCCAATATATGAGCATGTTTATCAACTCCCATATATCAAAAAAGAAACACTAACCGACGCTAAAAATAATATACCAATATTTCAAGAAGCCAGTATCTCAGGGACAAACTATTTTATCGCTTTAACAAAAACACCCAGCGGCATTATCATTGGCTCTATCTCTTTAAAAGAATATATCGACAGCAGACGATTAAGCGGTCTTTTTTTTATCGATATTTATTTTTCAATTTTTATTATATTTTTACTTTCAGCCACTATATTCGCATACAACTACCGAAGAATGACTAAAGAAAAAGCACAAAACAAACCTATCACAAAGTCACAAAACAAACGTGATATCCAGACAAGCATAGGCATCGATGACGAAATTGTCATGATTGCGCTTTATGAAGTGATCACAGACTATATACATAAATACTGTCACACTGCAGATTACCTCATAGATAAACTATCATCAGAAAATAGTGATATATACTATAAAACAGCGCAGGAAAACAACAAATTATTTGGTCATATTAAATTATACTCCGAACTAACTATTCAACTTAGATCCGAGTTAAAAAGTTTACAAAAAAGGTTATCGGGCCTCAATGTAAATTCATTTAAGGAGTATAATTTAAAGCTACACCCTTCTTTACTTATCAATAAAGCATTGAATTATTTCATGCAAAATATTGATACCAACCAAGTCAAGGTAAATGACTTGACGTCAGATATTATTGATTTCACTGTGCCCGCAGTTAATTTTAGTAAAATAATTCTAGCTCTCCTCTGTGGATCAATCTATCGCGCTGGAAATTGCTCACTTGAAATTACTATTGACTTTGTTGCTAAAGCTGATTCAGGAGATTTGATCTACACAGAGACTTATACGTATAAAGCATCAGATAATGAAAACCAAGCAACAGAAAACCATGCAGACAACTTGTCAACATTAGATAAAATAGAGGAAATCAAAATGGATATAGTTCTCAGTAAAAGTATCTCATCTTCGGAAGGTAAGCTACAGATTACACCTTTACCGGAAAATGGTTTGTGCTGCCATTTTACTTTTCCAGCGAAACCCCAAAAAATCACGGTTTAAAATAGCATTTTTTTAGTAATACTTTTGCCCTGTCCCAGACGCAATTATCTTTGAAATATATTCAAATTTTTGTGGATCGTCATCAACAAATAAAATTCCAATCTTATAACCTTCAGCCTCCATCTTTTTATCGAGCGACTGCAGCAAGTAAATGCAACCATTAATCCGAGCGATATCCGAAGCCTGCTCCCCTTGCTCAAAGTCAATAACCGCCTGCTCAAATAACTGCGGTATTCCATCTGCCTTTCTTGCAATTACTTTTATCTCTTTCAGGGTAATGGTTTCTATCGCACATGGCATAGTATTATCGTGCACCCGCACGATAACTTGTCCTTTATGTTTTGCACCTTTGCCTCCACTTGACGATGCAGCACTTGCAGCTTGAGCATTCCCTCCAGTCAATACACTAACCGATGATTGATGTGTTGCACCTCCAGTTGCGCTAGCAGGTTTAGGTTTGCCAGTGAGTGCTTCCAGTGATGAGCTTGCGGTAGAATCAGTCATTTCAGCCTGACGCCCTTGTCCTTTAATACGATCGGCAGACACACGTTTGGAGAGTACCTTCACAATTTTAGAAATCAACTGATCATTTGAAAATGGTTTACTAATATAGTCGCTCACCCCTGCTTCTATAGCTTGTAACACATGCTCTCTATCACCTCGACTTGTCACCATGATAAAAGGTGTTTTTCGATCTGGGAACTCTTTACGTATCCACTGTATTAGCTCCAGTCCACTAAGCTCGGGCATTTCCCAATCACAAAGTACTAAATCGTAAATATTCTTTTGCAGTAAGGACTGAGCGCGACGTCCATTTACCGCTTCTTCCAAGACAAAATGCGGAAAACGGCTACGAACTGCTTTTTTAATCAAATCACGTATGAATGAAGCATCATCAACTACCAGCAATTTTACCTTCTGCATAGAACACCCAGAAAAATCAAAGGTTATCTTTATGAATATAGTCGATTGAACGCTGACATGTAATCACAAATCTCCTGTAACCTCTTTACCATATTATATATTCATCGCTAATTATTATTTTTTTTTTTATTTCTATACGCTATTGAATCGGTAAAGTTCAATATGACTAATTAATCAACAAAAGAAGATGTGTACATCTCCCCCAAGATAGCCTTATAAATTTTTTCTACTCTACCTGACTTCTTAAGCTTATTTAATTCTTGGTTAAATGCTTCGATGAGTTGAAAATGATCCGGATTATCTTTATTAAGCATTAACCTGTAAGCTGCAATAGTAACTGGTTTTTCGTGGAAGCTGATTTTTTCTTTTTCCGCTTTACTAAAGTTATTGTTTAACAAACTTTGTAAAACTTGCGGTTCTAAAGGAACTAAGTCAACTCTACCTGAAAGTAGCTTCTTTAAACCTATTAGGTCCGAAGTAGCCCATGATGCCTTTACCAGACCCGTTTCCAATGCTTTGTCCAACTCCATACCATAAGTATAAGAGTAGGTTACGCCAATAACTAATCCCTTAAGATCATGAACAGTTGTCCCACTCATACTCTTTAGTTGATAAATGATAAAGGTACTTTGGTAATACAAGAATAGGATCAGAAAAATAAAAGAATTTCGCCCTTTCATTATTTTTTATCCATATTGCTGAGCCATCCCAACGACCAATTCTGGCATTTTCATAAGCCCTTGGCCATGGAAAGAAATCATAACTAACGGTTATTCCTAGCCCAGCAAATACCTCAGTAACAACTTGGGAAGATGGACCAAACTTTGGTAGTTTCTCAGATAAAAATGGCTCCCACTCTCCATTAGTCAGCCGTATAACTTGGCTTGCGAAACAAATAGATAACTGCAACAAACATGTGATCAATACCAGGCGCTTGACTATAGCCATTACTTGTGTTGTCACCTGTAGCTCAATTTATCTTATAAATATTAGCTGAAAATGAGAATACCGAGCCGCAGAACAGAACTTTCAGATAGTTCAAGGGTGGCCAAGCCCCATTACTTTATCTAGAACTTTTTTACAGTTTGGTCCGTTTTATTAGAATTGGCGCTAAACATAGCGCACATAAAGAGAATTAAACAATGATGAACTTATAATAAAAGTTTCTTTATAACTCACATTACTTATGTATTGTATTTATGAGTTATCTTTAAGCACTTCTTCTTTCATTCGTTTTAAGCCAATATATCGTACATCTTGACCTTTTACTAAATAAATAACATGCTCAGCAATATTGCGTGCATGGTCACCAATTCGTTCAAGTGAACGTAAAACCCAAATAATATTTAGTACGCGTGTAATACTTCTTGGATCTTCCATCATGAAGGTCACAAGCTCACGCATAGCGGTTTTATATTCCAGATCTACAGACTTGTCTTCTTGCGCAACTCGAAAAGCAAGCTCTGGATCAAACCGAGCAAAGGCAGTTAGTGCATCCTGAATCATTCGACGGACTCTAGAGCCTATATGCCGCGTTTCAATATAGCCTCGTGGTGCTTCTCCTTCTTCCGTTAGCTTAATGGCATGACGCGCAATTTTTGCCGCTTCGTCACCAACTCGCTCTAGATCAGTTGCAGCTTTACTACAAGCCAAGACCAAGCGTAAGTCAATGGCAGCAGGCTGCCGCCTAGCCAAAATACGCGTACACTCTTCATCAATGTGAAGTTCCATCTGGTTAATATCATCATCCTTTCTTCGAACTGCTTTGCCCAAGCCGCTATCAGCATCAATCAATGCGCGCATCGCATCACTCACCTGCTTTTCTACTAAACCTCCCATAGACAACAGTTGATTTTTAATTTCTTCCAGCTCATTATTGAACTGTTGTGAAATGTGCTGCGAATACATATCTGGGTTTTTATCCATGATAAACCTCAAAAAGGATGGTATTTCGAAATAGCATAGCCCTTAATGTTAACACAAATGATTTTTTTGCATGTCCAAACAATGACATCGAGTTAGTTACCGGTAACACCTTTTTGTGCTAACAATATCCAGCAACCAATCCTTTAAAAATATTTGCACTGATATAGCATGATAAATCAGCTATATAAGAGGTACAGGGTACGCTTAACTACATACTGCTTCAAACAACATTAAACCATCTGTAAGCGGAAATTACTGATATTCGCTAATGCTAAAATAAC
This sequence comes from Zooshikella ganghwensis DSM 15267, assembly GCF_000428585.1. Taxonomy (GTDB): domain Bacteria; phylum Pseudomonadota; class Gammaproteobacteria; order Pseudomonadales; family Zooshikellaceae; genus Zooshikella; species Zooshikella ganghwensis. The sequence continues at coordinate 14,828 of NZ_AUAF01000086.1, forward strand.
CCAAAAAATACACCAAGTTTCAATAAAACTTAGCCATAACGGCCTGTAATATAATCCTCAGTTTGTTTTTCTTTAGGATTTGTAAATAAGCTATCGGTATCACCAAATTCCACTAATTTACCCATATACATAAAAGCAGTGTAATCTGAAACCCGAGCAGCTTGTTGCATGTTATGTGTGACAATGACGATGGTATATTTTGATTTTAAATCATTAATCAATTCTTCAATTTTTAATGTGGAGATAGGATCTAACGCGGAGGCAGGTTCATCTAACAACAAGACCTCAGGTTCTACCGCAATAGTCCGCGCAATCACTAATCGCTGCTGTTGTCCACCAGACATACCCAATGCACTTTCATGTAAACGGTCCTTCACTTCATCCCACAGTGCCGCCCCTTTCAGTGCCCATTCCACAACTTCATCAAGTATGCGTTTTTTATTAATACCTTGGATACGCAAACCATAGGCAACATTTTCATACACACTTTTTGGAAAAGGATTGGGTTTTTGAAACACCATGCCAACACGGCGACGAAGATCTGCAACATTAACACCTTTTGCATAAATGTCTTGATCATCAAGTAAAATCTTTCCACTAACGCGGCAACCATCAACTAAATCATTCATACGGTTTAAAGTACGCAATAACGTTGACTTACCACAGCCAGATGGCCCAATGAAGGACGTCACACGCTTCTGTGGGATATTCATTGAAATATCATAAAGCGCTTGCTTATCATCATAAAAAAGATCAAGACCACTGATATCCAAACATGTAGTTTCAGACTCAATGTCTAAATCTTGTTTAACCCTGCCAAGAGACTGCATATCAATCGCATGCGCCTTTTTATCAGCCAGCTGCTGATCAGTGCTTAATTCAACCATTGCCTCAGACATAACTGCACTCTTGCTAACATTATAATGGAAACTCGTAAGTTAGACTTCCAAAGCCTTATATTTCTCTCGTAAATGATTGCGTATTGCCACAGCGGATAAATTCAATATGGCAATAACAACCACCAGTAGTAATGCAGTGGCATAAACCAGTGGTCTAGCAGCCTCTACATTCGGACTTTGAAAGCCAACATCGTAGATATGAAAGCCCAGATGCATGAACTTCTGATCTAAGTGTAAATAGGGATAATTACCGTCCAATGGCAAAGATGGTGCTAATTTAACCACCCCTACTAACATTAATGGCGCAACCTCACCTGCTGCTCTGGCAACCGCAAGAATCAAGCCCGTCATCATCGCAGGGCTGGCCATAGGCAGAACCACACGCCACAGCGTTTCAGCCTTGGTTGCCCCTAGCGCTAAACTACCTTCACGAACAGAACGGGGGATACGTGATAATCCTTCCTCTGTGGCGACAATAACCACAGGCAGTGTTAAAAGTGCTAACGTAATTGAAGCCCATAACAAGCCAGGTGTGCCGAGTGTAGGCGCAGGCAAAGCTTCAGGGAAAAATGTCTCATCTATTGTCGATCCCATGAAATAGACAAAAAAACCTAAACCAAATACGCCATAAACAATGGAGGGGACTCCGGCCAAATTATTCACAGCAATACGAATCATCCGTGTAACAACCCCTTGGTGTGCATACTCCCGCAAATACACTGCGGCAATAACACCAAATGGGGTAACAATAACGGACATGAGAATAACCATCATGACCGTACCAAAGATTGCAGGAAAAATGCCTCCTTCGGTATTTGCTTCACGGGGATCATCAGCAACAAACTCCCATACTTTGTCCCCATAATGTGCAACCTTATCAGGCAATGACATAGCATTTGGTTGGAATGCTCTTACCACACTACCTATGGATAAAGTCACTTGACGGCCATCCACCGTTTCAGCCACAAAATAGTCTTGGTTAAACTGTTGATAAAGCTCACCCAATCGTTTTTCTAGTTGTTTATACTCCTGCTGTAACTCAGCACGTTCCAGTTGAAGCTGAGCCTGAGCGGTATTCGTCAACTTTGATTCTAATTCCAGTCGACGCTCTTTAAGTCGCAAGCGCTCAAGTGCTGCATTGATTCGTCCAATTTGATGCTTTTCAATTTCATAAATATCATCGTGAATACCTTCAGCTCTGGCAATGCGTTGCTGAAAGCTTTCCCATAACGGTTTGTCATCCAAAATAACACGGTCACCTTCTCTCACTTCTTTTAAAAAGCCATAGAAGTTGCCCCATTCACGACGTTCGACAACCATTATATTTTCAGAAAACTCAATACTTTCTAAGAAAGCTGGCAAAATCCACTGAAAATCACTGCCATATATATCGCGGTTACCAACCTTAATCAGTTGGCGCTCGAAAAACTCACTTTCTTCAGCAGAGATTGCTATTCCAGCATCGCGCAATCGCTGAGCAGAGACCTCTTCTGACTCAACAATTTCACCAGCAATGACTTTGCTCTCCTGGCCAGGCACAGTGTAATTTGCCTTGATGATATCAGCTGGCCAGAAGTGTCCTAAACCGCGAACAGCAATTAACGCCAGCAAGCCAACTACCATAATGATACTAATGGCAACAGCCCCGGCATTTAGCCAAACCCAAGGCTCTCCACTTTTATACCAGTTTTTTAATCCGATGCGCATAAGGCACACTTTCCATCATTAGAGAGTCAATTGATTAGAGAGAGCTGTAACGTTTGCGTAATCGATGTCGAATCAATTCCGCCATGGTATTCACCACAAACGTAAACAAGAACAACACTAGTGCGGCTAAAAATAGGACACGATAATGCGAGCTACCGACTTCAGACTCTGGCATTTCAACCGCGATATTTGCAGCCAGCGTCCTCATCCCCTCGAAAATATTGGCATCCATGATCGGCGTATTACCCGTCGCCATTAACACAATCATCGTTTCACCCACTGCACGACCCAAACCAATCATGAGCGCTGAAAAAATGCCTGGACTAGCCGTTAATAGCACTACACGGGTCAAGGTTTGCCAAGGTGTTGCTCCCAGTGCTAATGAGCCATAGGTAAGGTGTTTGGGCACACTAAAAATGGCATCTTCAGCAATGGAGAAAATGGTGGGTATAACGGCAAAACCCATCGCAAGGCCAACAACCAGTGCATTACGCTGATCATAGTCAAGCCCGGTGGCCTCCTGAATCCAGTGACGAATATCCCCATCAAAAAGAAAGCCTTCTATAGGTGCGCTCAACTGCAGGCTTATCCAGCCCACTAACAGAACAACAGGAATCAAAATAGCAGCTTGCCAGCCATCAGGAATTCTATGCCGAATGCTGCCGGGCAACTGTGCCCATAGGTAAGCAAATAACAGCATACAGACAGGCATAAAAAGCAACAGGACAAAAATACCTGCTAACGTATTCTCAACAAATGGTGCTAACCACAAGCCAGCCAAGAATCCCAAAATAACAGTGGGTAGCGCTTCCATAAGCTCAATGACAGGTTTAACCTTGCGGCGCATAGCAGGTGCCATAAAGTATGCCGTATAAATTGCACCGCAAATGGCTAATGGTGCAGCTAACAACATGGCATAAAAAGCCGCTTTCAAGGTACCAAATGATAACGGCATTAAGCTGAGCTTAGGTTCAAAGTCATTGGTTGAAGCTGAGGATTGCCAGATATACTTTGGTTCAGTGTAACTTTCATACCACACTTTGTCCCAAAGCGCTGACCATGAAACTTCTGGATGCGTATTATTTACATCCCAAAAGCCCACTTCACCTTGCAGGTTTTCCACCAGTAATGCATTTGCTCTTGGAGAAATGGCAATACCAGCTATTGATTTATCCATGACGGATTGTTTGATTAGAGTACGTTGAGCCGTTGTATTAAAAATTCCTGTATTACCTTGAGCATCAGCAGCAACAAAACCTTTACGCCGATGTTCAGGTGCAATATTCACTATCGCACTGTCACTTAACTTAAAGCCACGAATTTTTTTCAGCTGCCATTCATTGGTATCATTTCTAACGAAAAACCACTGATTAATATGCCCTGAAGAGTCCCCGAGTAATAAGGAAATACCGCCTAAGAGAAAGCGCATAGCAGTTAAACTCGAACCATCTTCAGTCACATCAATAACTGCATTGATCACTGGCTTTTCTTTGTCTTTAATATCCAAAATAGCCAAATGATCACTATCCAAAGCAGCAAAGATCCAACGCTGATCCGGGTCGATTAATAAACCATTAATCGTTCCAGGTAATTTAGGAACAGACAACAATTGCTCAGTTAGCGTTACTTCACCTGATAAAAAGTTTTCTTCTTTATTTAAAGCTTTGACGACAAAAGCATCCTTTCCAGAACCTGCGATAATTAACGCCTCATCAGTATCCCTTAATGCCAGGTGAGAAAAAGCTGTGTTCTCTGCCAGTGAGATATATTCTTTACCATAGGGATAGCTTATTTTCGGGGTAATGGTCCGCTGATTATCATCCGCAAACCGAATATCATATTCATGTTTAAAAACAATAGCTTGGCCATTTGAGAAGGCTAAGGCGAGCACATGGGTTGCCGGATCTGCTTCAGCCAAGCTGGTAATAGTTGCCCCTTCAGGAACAGGGATTGACTCTGTGTGAATAACACGCCCTGTGTTCGTTTTAAAGAAAATTACCTGTCCATTACTATCGAGCTTCAGCCCAATTTCTGCTTGCTCTTCCATAGCAAAATAGAGGTTTTTTTCTGCGGATGATGCTGGCAAGGAGTAAGTCGCAACAGAACTCATGCTTGCCGAACGGAACAGAGGTACAACTTCATACAATAAGTAAAGGAAAATCAGCAAAATTGCCACAATAACACCTACGCCGCCAACAGCTACCCCCCACTCGGCGAGCTTGTCTTTAAAGTGACGCAGCATTTTGTGGCGCTTGAGCGCTGGACTTGAGAAGTCAACAATTGAGCTGTACTTAGATGTATATGGTTTCATGGAGGAGTACCATACCGACGGTATATGACATATTTGTTACAAATAATTGACCTTAAGTTGAACTGTCACGCGTTTTCACAGATAGAGCCAGTACGCTACTGAAGGTTATAAATATAAAAAATAAAAGACTGAAAAATGTTGATTTAAAAAGCATAAAGGCAGTTAACACTGCCTTTATATATCCCATGTTATGGAAGCTTCTAAAAGCCCTTCCTATTTGGTATAAATTTTTTGCAAGGTTATTAATTAATCCCTAGCTTTTTAAGTTCTTTCTCAACAACCTGAGCCGGCAGGGGAATATAGCCATCCTTTACTACAACACCTTGACCCTGTTTAGATAAGACAAGTTTAATAAACTCTCTGTCCAATGGTGCTAACGATTTATTAGGGGCTTTATTGACATAAACGTATAAGAAACGAGATAAAGGGTACGCACCTTTAACTGCATTTTCAGGCGTCGCATCAATAAACTGGCCACCTTGTTTACGCGCTAAAGGAACCGTTCTTACACTTGATGTCTTATAACCAATTCCAGAGTAGCCTACCCCATTCACAGAAGCACTCACGGCTTGCACAACAGAAGCTGATCCAGGCTGTTCATTCACATTGTTTTTAAAGTCTCCTTTACACAGGGCTTTTTCCTTAAAATAACCATAGGTTCCGGAAACTGAGTTGCGACCATAAAGCTGAATACTTTTCTTAGCCCAAGGACCTTCTAGGCCAGCATCACCCCAGGCTTCAATTTTACCATCAGCGCCACACTTACGGGTCGAAGAAAAAATAGCGTCAACTTCGGCAATGGTCAGCCCCTTGATGGGGTTATCTTTATTTACAAAAACAGCTAATGCATCAATGGCTACAGGAATTGCTGTTGGTTTATAACCATATTTTTTCTCAAAAGCTTCTAGCTCTTTATCCTTCATTTTCCGGCTCATAGGTCCCAGGTTTGAGGTTCCTTCAGTGAGTGCGGGTGGCGCAGTTGAAGAGCCTGCTGCCTGTATCTGAATATTGACGTTAGGGTAAATCCGTTTAAAGTCCTCAGCCCATAAGGTCATCAGGTTCGCTAATGTATCAGAACCTACGCTTGATAAATTCCCTGATACGCCGCTCGCTTTTTTATATTCAGGTAAATTAGCATCTACTTTTGAACTTGCCAGCGCATAGTTCATGCTAATACTAGTGGTGGCAACTGTCAGTGCAATAATCAACCCTTTCAGTTTCATTTGAAGTCTCCTGCAAAATTTAGTAGCGGTGATGTGCGTTGACTATGCGCAAACTATATGAATGCAATATTACAGTTATGTTAAGCTAATTAAACAGTCACACAGATTCATCGAAAAAGAGAACTGATGCAAATTTGATCAGTTCATAGGTAGTAAATATCAAACATATTAAAGGTTCTTGGCATTTTTATAGTCATTTCAAGTATAATTTGTCAAAATAAAAAGGCTCTATATGGATTCCTAGGGGGTAGCATATAATACAACCAAAGATGTATTATGCACGTCTATTTGGGTAAATTAAGTCAGTAATAAGCAAAGAATGATCAATATCAAACAACTGGTAAATGATGAGCAATGCTACCAGTTTATTCGTCAGAGACGTTGGCCTGATGGCGTCAGCTGCCCTCACTGCCAGTCTCAACAAGTAGAAGGCAATGGTAATCATCAAAAGCAAATTGCCCGAAAACGTTATCGCTGCCTAGCGTGTCATCGGGGATTTGATGACCTAACTCTCACCATTTTT
>NZ_AUAF01000087.1 GCF_000428585.1 Zooshikella ganghwensis DSM 15267
AATGCAGTTTATGCATAATGACATGGATGTCATATAGTAGAGCAATGCAGGAGCTATTGCCGAGGAGCATTTAACTGCCACCCCAGTCACTTATTAATATAACCGCCCAGCAGCGCTGCTATATCAATTAAAGTGGCTACCGCAAGTTTCACAGCAGTAAACTTGCCCAAAGGCTTCGTCGCTTGACGGCCGCACCCTTGTGCCCTTGGGGTATAAAAACCCTTCGTTTTGGGTATATTGACAATAGCTACTATTTTTCAGTTACTTCAAGTTTATCAATTGCAATTTTATAATTAGGGTTCTCAGAGTAGTCTGTGTAAACCTTTATAGCATCACAGTTTGCATTAATAGAGTTGAGCTGCGCTCTTCCTGTTGATTTGTGCTGTTTTCCATCACCTTTAACTGACAGTGTACTTTGTGACCCACAGGCACTAACATAAAGCTTGGTAGCAATATTATTTAAACCATGCACAATTATATCCAGTTTATATTGTTTGCCTGAGGTAAGTGGATAAATAAGTTCTCCATTTTGTAATGAGGAGCTACTTAAGTGAAACTCATTTTTTCCTTCACACATACTACTTTGGATAGGACCTGTTAGTTTTGCATTTCCTGTAGTCTTCCAACCTTTAAGTTTATCAACCTTTACAATGTCTTGACATATATCTGTGGAAGTGCCATCAGTATCAGGCCAATTATTATCCGTTGGAAAATTCGGGAAATCAGGAAAGTCGGGAAAGTCAGGAAAATTTGGGAACGACCAATCATCATTGTTTGGAAAGTGACTCGATAATGGCCAGTTATTATTTGAAACTTTTGTGCTATTTTTTTTAAAGTTAATTCCTGCGTGTGTTGTACACGAAGAATACCCAGTGCCTGATTTTTTACAGCTATCGCTATCGTTAAATGAACTGGCGTTAGAGGTTGCTGCTGATATAATTGAAAAAGAAATAATAGTACCAAAAATTAAATTTGTTTTGGTTTTCATAAAAAATTACTCCAAATAGAATATTGTTTTTTTTTGAAAGTGAGTTTTTTATAGTAATTAATGTATATTAAAAAAGTTGTGAAGTGCAGTTAATTGTAGTAATTATTTGTTTGCTGTGTTTAACGCTTTTATAAAAAGATAAGAGTTTTAATGGTGTGCATAAAGTTGTAAATAAGTTACGTGTAGGGTTTGACTATTATGAATAAATTGTCGCGAGATGTAATAGTATTATTATTAGAGGTGGTTGTGTGCTGCATGACTGTGTTCTATTCCTAAAATAAGTTGTGTTTGAGTTGTCAAATAAACAACTTGTATAGGTAGGATAAAACAGTATCAGTTATGCTTGACTCCAATAAGATGGCAAATTAGCAAATAATGATGTCGTGAGGCCATAATGAGAAGTGAAACATTTGTCGCATTATTGGTATTAAATTTTCTTGCCTTACAGGTATATGCAGAAGATATTGAAATGAATCCCATGTTTGGTGATAACAGTAATCAACTGGCTATTCATGGTGGTGAAAGTTTTAGAAGTGATGGTTTTGAAAAACTACATTTTGGAGCCATTTCCTATAGTCAACCTGATACTTTTTTTAGACTACCTGCTCGAAATAATATTGAGGTAGGTGCATATAAGGGGGATGGCAGCTTAGCAGAGTTTGATGTTAATTTTTTTGGTTTTTCAAAAGATGTAGCGTTACTCAGTGGGACTAATAGCTATCTTTCTTTAGGATTAGGTGCATATATTAAAGATAAAAAAACTGATCGGATTAGTTCAAAGTTTACATTTGGAGAAAAACTGGCTGTGGGATATCGATTTGATAATGGAATCAATGTTGAGTTGTTCGCTAGACATTTTTCAAATGGAGGATTAACAGAAAAAAACAGTGGACAAAATTTTGCTGGACTCTCAGTAGGCTATAGCTTTTAGCGTGAATATACCTTTCGCCAGTGATTTTTCGGTTTTGTTATCATCACGATAGTCCATTTATACCCAATACGAGTGGTTTTTAGGTGCGGCCATCGAGTAACGAAACCCCATGAGCCTATAAATAATAGGTGACTGGGCTGAGGAATGATGATAACAAAATCTAGAAATCATTCGTGAAGGGGATATGTTAGTCAAGAACACCGAGCGATATGTTCTTTAGCGTGCAGCAAAAACGACTAATGTATTGGGAACAGATTAGACCAGCTTCACTGGCCTGTCATAGTGAGCACTATGGATAGCGCACATAAAATGATTTGTGAAGGGTATAAATTGATTTGTCTGACAGTTGGCATATATTGTGAAGATCATTACTAATAAGTAATACAATTGCATGGATTTGAATTTATAAATCATGCATGTTAAGGTTTTGCCCCAAGCGGTTATCTACAAGATAGCCGCTTTTTTTTTGCGTGAATGGTCTATATACCGTGAAACTGCTAAGAAACAAGTTATAAGCTCGGTTTAATCTGAAGATGCAAGGCTGAGTGTAGTCAGTATTGTACCCACAAAATAGGGTTTAACTTAGAGAGTGTACATTATTATGAGTAAGGGTGTTTGTTGTGCAAGTAGACTCAACGCTAAAAGCAGCTGTTGAGCTGCGAAATATTAGTTTAAGCTTTGATAATCAGCCACTGTTTAAGAACTTGTATTTTGAGTTACCTACAGAAAAAATAACCGCTATTGTGGGAGCCAGTGGTTGTGGTAAATCTACTTTGTTAAAGCTCATTAATGGCTTGGTTCTGCCTGATGATGGAGAAATCCATATTTGTGGGCAACAGGTCTCTCATAGTGATCAAGCTGATTGGCGAAGACATATGGGGTATGCCGTTCAGCAAATTGGTTTGTTTCCTCATCTCAATGCGGCAGATAATGTCATATTGTTAGCGCAGCTTGAACAGTGGAGCTCATTGTCAATTCAGGAACGTTTGGACTACTTAGCAGATAAAATGGGGCTTGATCAGGCTATTTTATCTCGGTTTCCTCATGAATTGTCAGGAGGGCAAGCTCAACGTGTTGGGCTTTGTCGTGCCATGATGTTAAAGCCTCCCATTCTCCTGTTAGATGAAGCATTCTCTGCTGTAGACCCTATAACACGTATGGATATTTATCAGTATTTTTTAAGGCTACAGGAAACAGAGCCAAGAACGGTATTACTGATTACTCATGATATGCGTGAGGCAGTGAAATTATCAGATTATATTGCGGTTATGCAGCAAGGCGAGATCGTTCAGTTTGCGCCGGTAGAACAGGTGGTGAGTCAACCTGCCACAGATTATGTTGCTCGACTGGTAAAGGAGCATATTTAATATGAACCGGTGGCTTATCGTTTTTATCGTGGGCTTATTACTACCATTGCAGAGTCTAGCAAAAACAGTAGTAGTTGGTAGTAAAGCATTTAATGAAGGCTATTTACTTGGTGAGATTATTGCGCAAAAACTGACACATGACGGCTTTAATGTTGAGCGCAAACTAGGCTTGGGTAAAACAATTATTACCTATGAGGCTTTAAAACAGGGAGAAATAGATGTTTATGTGGAATATACTGGGACCTTAGCTCAAGCGATTTTGAAACTAGAAAATACACCTTCACCTAGCACGCTACAACAACATGCAAAGCAGGAAGGCATAAAGATATTACCTCGACTCGGTTTTAATAATACTTATGCTTTAGTCATTAGTGAACAAATGGCTAAAAAAAATAACATTTCCAAGATTTCTGATTTAGTTAATTATCCTGATTTAAACTTGGGCATAAGCCATGAGTTTTTAAAGCGTAAAGATGGTTGGCAGCCATTAGCAGCAGCTTATGGTTTACCTTATCAGCCCGTGGGTATTGAGCATAGTTTAGCTTATCAGGCGATTGCTAATAAACAAATCGCGATCACGGATGCTTACACAACAGATGGTGATATTGCTCGTTATCACTTACGGATTCTTAAGGATGATAAAAACTTTTTTCCGAGGTACGACGCCGTGCCCTTGGTTCGCACTGATGCTGATCCTGCATTAATCAAAAGCCTACAAGGCTTGGCTAATCATATTGATGAAGCCAAAATGCAGCAGCTGAATAGTCAGGTTGTTAATGATGATCAAAGTTTTGCAGAGGTTGCAGAACAATTTTTAACTGGCGAGGCTTTGATTCAAAAATCCAACACACAGGGTCTAAATAGTCCCTGGCAATCACTGCCTCGTTATATTATCGAACATTTACAGCTGACGATAGTGGCATTGATATGCTCCTGTGTAGTGGGGATTCCTCTCAGCATCGCTGTTTATCGTCGACCGCAAGCAAGTCGTATGCTGGTTTACTGCACGGGTTTATTACAAACGATTCCATCAATAGCGCTTTTAGCATTAATGATACCTTTATTAGGGATTGGTTGGGTACCCGCTGTAGTTGCATTATTTTTGTATTCTCTATTGCCTATAGTGCGCAATACATTAACAGCATTATTAACACTTGACCCAGTTATGCAGCAAGTCGCTGTTGGTATGGGCTTAACCCCTAGAGAGCAATTGCGTCATGTTTATATACCCCTTGCAGTACCTATGATTTTTTCGGGGATTCGCACAGCTGCAATTATTAATATTGGTACTGCGACACTGGCAGCTTTTATTGGTGCGGGTGGTTTAGGAGAACCCATAGTGATGGGACTTTCATTAAACGATACGACTTTAGTCTTATTTGGTGCTATTCCTGCGGCATTACTTGCTATTCTTACTGAGTGGCTGTTTGAAGGGGTAGAGCGACGTTTTATTCCTGCCCATCTGCGGAATACTTTGGGCTAGCGGTCAGGTCAATTGTATATAAAATTGCAAACCTACCTTTTGCAATCTTCCAGTCACATTTAAATAAACAGTAGTCATACTTTGACTTATGTCTGGATAAGACAAAGGCAGGGTAATGTACGTCGAACTGTTTGCCGCAAGGATGCGGTGATCAAGCCGCCAAGCAAGGATTTACGGCGTGTTTGACGAACATTATACGGTCTTTGGGCAAGGGGGACGTAAAGGCAAATTATATGTGATTACCGCTGAGCTAGTCGCCGATGCACAAAGTAATTGGCTTTGAAGGTTGTTATCTTACCTCACCCAGGGTGTTTAAAAAGTGCCAGCTGGCCCGTTAGAGTAGTGCTACGGATAGTGCGTATAAAACTGATTCGTGAAGAGCATACTCAAATGATTTAAATGTCATACTATTTTATTATATTTCAACGCGGTCGTTTGGTGTTTTTTTGATTGCTGGCGTTTCGTATTAGCCACTTTTTTGAAATCTAAACTTCACCTAATTAACTCTTTCTAAAAAATTATATTTTGTAAATAACATTGAAATTAGCTAAGCCAGGTGATGGCTGGCGCTATATCTATTTGTTGAGAAAAAATAGCAATAATTGTTATAAGGAATTAACACTATGAGCAGCAAATTTCGAGCTCGAACTCCTCATCATCGTCTTGCTACAACTCAGGATCTGCAAAATGCGATCAAACGTGGTCCGCTTGCTGAGTCTGAAAATCAATTACCCTGCCAGCCACGCCCCTTTTTGGCTGAGCTTCCTCCTGTGGGGGTTACATATCAACCACAACAGGATATTACAAAACAGTTAAAGCACGTTATTGATGATAACTTTTATGCTACATCTTTCGAAAATGCCATTAAGGAAGTCAGCAAGCAACGTATTCCAGAGCTTGATCGGATTAAGACTTTAGATCAGTTCTATTTTTATGTGGATGCATTGGCGACCTGGATTCCAGAAATACGAGTGTGGGATTGGTATGGAGAAGTTTTACATGAACGAACAGTGTATTTACGTATAACACAGTTTTATTATTACTTTAATCAGCCTCAGTTAGAAGCATTGCAAAGTCCTATTGAACCTCAGGAAGGGAAGGCGCTTTCACCTATTTCACTATGGTTGCGCAATTTTGCAGTAGAATGGGGTTCATTTTTAAATACAAGTGCTTCATCGGAATATTTATCATCCTTTAAATATGCACCTGAATATGCGTGGCAAGATTATGAAAAGTCACCAGAAGAGTACCCAAATTTTAATGCTTTTTTTGCTCGTCAATTTAAAGATATTAATGTCCAACGACCGGTAGCACAGCCTAAGAATGATAAAGTGATAGTCTTTCCAGCAGAGTCAACCTTTGTTGGTCAATGGGCGGTGAGTACAAAGGTTGGACCTCCGCTGGCTGCACCTCCCAGCATTGTGGTTAAAAACATTGAATGGTCTATTCGAGAGTTGTTGCAAGATAGCGACTATGCGGATGCATTTGAGGGTGGAATTTTTTGTCATAGTTTTTTGAACACATACGATTACCATAGGTTGCATACTCCGGTAGCAGGTAAAATATTAGAGGCTAAATTTATTCCTGGCCAGGTCTATTTGGAGGTTGAACTAACAGTAAATGCTGATGAGGAAGGCAATAAAGAACCCGCGAATATTGTTACTCCCAAACGGCTTCTTGATGCCGAGGACAATACAGGTTACCAGTTTGTTCAGTGTCGAGGGTTGTTAGTGCTGGAGTCCAGTATAGGAAAAGTGGCTATTCTACCGATGGGCATGGCTCAGGTTTCTTCAGTTGTATTTGTCACTCCAAGGGATGAAGGGCATCAACCTATTTTATTAACGGCCGAGGAGCAACAAAAGCTGGATTATAACCAGCAAGTATGTTTCCTCAATGAAAAAGTTCAGGGCTGTTTGGTGGGCAAAAACTTGAGTAAAGGTGAAATGTTTTCATACTTCCAGTTTGGAGGTTCTGATTGCGTAATGGTCTTTGAGCGTAAAGCAAACGTTAATATAACTGCTCAAACCAATGTCCACTATCCCATTAGAAGCCAGTACGCTATAGCTAACGGTTAAACTAAAAATATACGGCATTATAAACCTCTTATGATGCCGTATTTATTTAAGGTGGTTTTATAGTTAATATGTAATCACCTTGGAATAATAAGTTATTTTGTCTTGGCGTTAATTTTAAAAAAGGGATGTAGTTTTGAAGTTGAACTTTCGTAAAGCTGTAGAGAATGATCTTAGCGCTCTGGTAGAAATGCTGGCAGATGATGAGTTGGGAGCGAAGAGAGAAGATACATCACTGCCTTTAAATGAGGCTTATTTGCAGGCATTTAATGCTATTATTTTAGATCCTAATAATAAACTAATGATTGTTGAGTGTGAAAAGAGCATAGTTGGTATGCTGCAATTAACATTCATTCCATATTTAACCCATACTGGTTCCTGGCGGTGCTTAATTGAGGGAGTAAGAGTTCATAGAAATTTTAGAGGGCAAGGTTTGGGTTCTTGTTTCATTGAGTGGGCAGTAGAAGAAGCAAAGAAAAAAGGGTGTAGCATCATTCAACTCACAACTGATAAAAAAAGGCCTAACGCTATTAGATTTTATGAAAAATTGGGCTTTTATGCCTCTCATGAAGGAATGAAGATGAAGTTAAGCTAGGGCCTGTTAACTCTATTTGAATATCCCTGAGTTTAAAAAAAACCTGAATGTTAATAACATATCGACTGTCGCAGAAGTGCGGCAGTCGAAGAGACTATCCTTGTAATACCTACTGCCAGTTAATAGAGTTAAAAAAGATTAAATGTTCCTCGACAGCCATTATTTACCCAAAGTATATTATTACGTGTTCCCCAACTTTTTTCTTGTTGGCAGGCTGATTTTGAGTGTTGTTTATTCAACCATGCACCTTTTATTTGAAAAGGCACTGGACATTCTCGGTATTGGTAATTGTTGCTACTACATTGGAGGGTGACTGGGTTTACATTGAGCTTAGCAAGAACTTGGAATACGGCACGACACCCTTTAGTGGTGATGATTTGGTTATTGGTCGTTGACCATACACTATTATTACAGCTTGAGTTTGATAATTTTTTATGAACATTAGTGTGGACTATTTTTAAATCACCCAAGGTGCAGACTTCAGGTTGGTAGTTGTGGCTTTCACAGACAACGTAAAGGGTTTTATAGCCCGCGGCTTCTGCTAATTGGGTATCGTTCAAGTACCTTTGAATATCATTTGCTTCTAGCTGTTGGCCTAGAGTCGGTACACTTATTGCCAGACTACAAACTGTTAGCATTTTAGCTAAGTGGTTAAAAATTGTTTTGCGAACCATGAATGGGTTGCTAAAACGTAAATAACGCATGGTAGCGGTTCCTTGTGCTGATTAAGTTTATCCAGTTGTGTTTATCGCACAAGAGTAGTTATACACCAAAGCCATGACGCTATTGATAAAGGGAGGTGTTGTTTGTGAGAAGAATGCATGAGTATATATGGGTATATTTGGGTATATATCTTTCTTAATGGCGAACTGGTTAACAGTCATGAAGGATGTTTAATTCACATGCATTTATAAGACTAATGTTCGTAGTTTATGTGAAATAACCCATTTGTCCTTGATAAAAAATTCAGTATAGTGGCCCGCTTTATAAAGCATATTGATAGACTGTCAATCAGTTTTATCCAAGGCGACTCAATATTAGCCCAATAAAATAGGGTGTGTGCTGAACACAAAAGGAAGTAAGGACATAAAAAATGGTTATGCGGCTAGCGTTGTTTGTAGGGCTAATATTCGTAACATTATTTACTCGTGCGGACTGGCAGGTGGCAAGGTTAGTACCTGGACAACAAAAAGTTGTGTTTTATCAAACAAGCTCAATCCAAACTCAACCTGCTGGTTACTTATCTGCTTGTGAATACTATCTATATATTCCGATTCCAGGCAGAAAAATGGTTGTCATTCAGGATTGGCGCCAGGAACAGACAGGCTATGTGCCAAGTAGTTTTATACAACCATTAATGACACTGTCTGAGCAGGATCAGCGCCAATTTATTCGCACCTTATTACAACAGGAAGAGCAGAATATAAACCAGCGCCAGGATATTATCCCTGGGCATCCAGAATGTCGAAGTCACCACCTGCAACGAATGGACCCTGCTTTACCCTTTATTGTTGACCACTTTTGTCAGCACTATCAACCTGACTTAATGCGCTATTTTTTAACGGTGTTGAGCAGACTGGAAGAAGAAAACCCTCAGGCAATGATTCATGGACTTGCAGTGCAAACCTTACATCAGTGTCGTCCAGCGTTTACAGAAGTCCATTTGAATATTGCTCATCAAAACCTTAAGGACTACCTCAACCCGTAACCTGTTTACTACTAGGCTGAGCGCAGTATCTACTCGTGTTCAAGCCCCCCTCGGGTCAGTTTGAAAGGGTCAAGGAGCTGTTCCAGGTGCTCTTTACTTAATGAGGTGTTTTCTAGTGCTACATCGAGAACAGGTCGGTCCTGTTGATAGGCCTGTTTGGCAATCGCTGCGGCTTTTTCATAGCCAATAATTGGGTTGAGTGCGGTGACTAAAATTGGGTTACGGTATAAAGGTTGGTTAATGGTTGACTGATTAACTTTAAAGGTGGCAATCGCTTGATCCGCTAAGGTATTGGCACAATTACTGAGTAACTCAATACTTTGTAACAGGTTAAATGCAATCACCGGAAGCATCACATTTAATTGAAAATTACCTGACTGACCTGCCAAGGTAATGGTGGCATCATTACCCACCACTTGAGCTGCGGCCATCATTACTGCTTCAGGAATAACAGGGTTTACTTTGCCAGGCATAATGCTGCTACCAGGCTGCAATGCCTCCAAGGTAATTTCGCCGAGACCTGCCTGTGGACCACTGTTCATCCAACGTAAGTCATTACTGATTTTGATAAGGGCGATGGCAAGAGTTTTTAGCTGGCCTGAAAGCTCGACGGCAGTATCTTGACAGCTGATTAAGGTGAAAAAGCTTGGTGCCATTGTTAAGTCTAAGTTTGTTAACACACTAAGCCGCCCCATGGCTTCAGTTGCAAAGGCTGAGTGTGTATTAATCCCCGTGCCTACTGCAGTCCCGCCCAAAGCAATAGTATGTAAACGGGGTAGGACGGCGCGGATACGATTACGGCAATCATTTATTTGCTGGGCCCAGCCGGTTAACTCCTGACCTAGCGTGACAGGCATGGCATCCATGAGATGAGTGCGGCCCGTTTTAACTGTATGCATATGTTCGCTAGCACGCTGGGCAAGGCGTTGATGCAGGTGGGTCAAAGCTGGCAGTAGCTGATTGGCGATTTGTTGAGCACTGCTGATATGAATCGCTGTCGGGATGACATCATTACTGCTTTGTCCCATATTGACATGATCATTGGCATGTACGGGCTGTTCTTGCGCTTGAGAAGCTAAAGTGGCTAGCACTTCATTCATATTCATATTGGTGCTGGTGCCAGAACCTGTTTGAAAAACATCAACAGGAAACTGGTCATGGTATTTTCCGCGAATGATTTCAGTAGCAGCCTCACAGATTGCTTTACCAATGCTAGCAGGTAATAATCCCAGGCTTTGATTGGCTTCAGCAGCGGCATGTTTTATTTGTGCCAGGGCGACAATAAAGTGCGTTGAAAATGTTAAACCGCTGAGCTTAAAATTATCAATGGCACGTTGAGTTTGAGCGCCATAAAGGGCATCGATAGGGACTTCTAAATCACCCATGCTGTCAGATACGGTACGAAACTTGTCTTTCATAATAATTTAACTCTTACCGCGCTTATTGAATTTTACGCTTGATGAGTGCAGTCATGTTAAGCGAGTAGTTTTTGATATTCAGTAATGGATGGTCCACCGTCATGACTACGATTATTGAGCACTTGCTGTAAATAGTGATGATCAAAATGGCTAGCCGCCGGGATACTAAGAATATCGGGCAGTCCTTGGTTTTGTGGTTGATGACGTTTGCGCATGATTAAATTGGCAAGTATTAATAACGATGTGTAGTCTTGTTCATTTGAAGACTGATACTGCCATTGGCAACTGTGTTTCACCGCAGCACAAAACTCAACGGGAAAATTCCATTTTTCTAGAATAAAATGCGCAATTTGCTGTGTTTCATCTGGGGTGAACTGATTGGCTAGCTCTTCAAAATAATCATGATGAACACCATAACTTAAAATGGCAAGCTGACCTAAAAAGTTTATCATTCCCAATAGTAGGCTTGCTTCAGGGTTTAGTCTTTTAGTTTCTTTGGCGATTAAGTAACAAAGACTACCAACCTCAGCACTTTGCAACCAGATGTTTCTCATGACCTTAAGGACAAAACTATTACTTTCAAATTGCACTTCACTCTGACAGTAATATTCCATCAATTGCATGCAGGTATCGGTGCCCAGGGTTTTTATTGCTTCAGTCAGTGTACATACTGGTTGATAAGGGCTAAACAAAGGCGTATTAGCGGTTGACATTACTTTGCAGCAAATAGCTAAATCAAAGGCAATGGTTTGTGCTAGTGCTTCAATGGTGGGGGCTTTTAAGTTCTGCTGCTTGATGAGCTCAATCGCTTTGGGCAGTGACTGTAAAATAGTTTGTCCTGATAAGATTTCTTGGGCGATCTGTTGCTCCAGACTTTGTTCTTGACCGCCCCCTCTGGATTGCCGGAGGCGAAGAAATCGAGCTAATTTATCATGTTCAAAAATAATAAGTTTAACAGCTGTTTTGGATTTTCCAGAGAATTGGCGGGGGCGCAATCTTGCGAGTGGCGCAACGGCGGTAGGGGTGCCTCCTTTAATTTCTTTACTACGCTCATCGGCCGCAATTAACTCTATAGTGCCATCAACAAGGAAATAGTCATGATTATCTTGTTCACCTAAATTAAAAATATTCTTATTTTTAGGAATTTCTACGAGTGAGCCTGCATGGCTTAAAAGAATTATATCTGCCTGATTTAGTGGTTTGAAAATATCAAACTGTTTAAGATCAAGGTTAGGGGGAATCGCCTGTATTGCAGTCATGACAAATCCTTTGTAATGTGTTTCGTTCCATGGTCTGACTTAAATTGTAGACATAAATAGTGCAAATCGGTAAAAACCTCGTAACTTCTATGCCACACGTTCCGTCCACCCATTACTTGTTATCTTCCTGCCAACAAAACGCGCCAGGTCAAACGGTCGTTGACCGCTTTTGGATGCAATTTGCCCTTCAGCAGGCCCGGCTTGCAGCACAACAAGGGGAAGTCCCTGTTGGGGCTGTATTAGTAAAGCATGGACGGCTACTCAGTGCAGGGTTTAACCAGCCCATTTCACAATGCAACCCAACCGCTCATGCGGAAATCATGGCGCTACAACAAGGGGCTGCTGTATTACAAAATTATCGGTTGTTGCATTGTACACTCTATGTAACCCTTGAGCCTTGTACTATGTGTGCTGGCGCACTGGTACATAGCCGTATACAACGTTTGGTGTATGGTGCCTCAGAACCGAAATCGGGTGCTATTAAGAGTAAAAACCAGTTGTTACAAGCAGATTATATGAACCATCAGGTTGAGGTAACGGGGGGGGTGTTAGCCGATGAGTCGAGTGCATTACTACAGAGTTTTTTTCAGTGGCGGCGAAGTGCTCGTAAACAATTGAAGCAGAATAACAAACATACATCAGATAAGGCGTAAATGGTGTTAGACGCCTGTTAGTTAACTTTTATGCTGCTGGCTTTATCTGGCTCATAAATCCCTGGGGAATGGGCTGCTTGAATGGTCGTTGAGGTTTCATCTTTAGGGACTGTTAGCCATTGCAGTAAATCATAATAGCGACGAATATTTTGCACATAAAGCACAGGTTCGTAGCCACGGGCATAACCATAGCGGGTTTGACTGAACCATTGCTTTTTAGCCAGCAGCGGTAAACTTTTTTTAACATCAACCCACTTATTTGCATTACCACCCAGCTTTCGGGTAATTTCACGTGCATCCTGTAGATGACCAAAGCCAACGTTATAAGCTGCTAGCGCCATCCAGGTGCGATCAGGCTCTTTAATTTCTTCGGGGAGTCGCTTTTTAATTTTCTGAAAATATTTTGCACCACCTCTAATGCTTTGCTGAGGATCTAGCCTATTTTTAACACCCACTTCTTTGGCGGTGGGGCGGGTTAGCATCATAAGTCCTCTAACCCCTGTTGGGGATTTTGCTCTGGCTCGCCAGTGCGACTCTTGGTAGCCTATTGCCGCAAGAAGTCGCCAGTCCATTTCATACTTTTTAGCGACACGCTTAAACTGTTTTTCATGTTTGGGTAAACGCTTATGAGTTTGTTGAATAAAGGTTTTAACGCCAACATAGTTGAGCTGATCGACATGCCCATAAAAGCGTTCATTTAATTGGTCGAGTGTGCCGTTTTTACGTATTTTCTCAAAGAACTGCGTTATTCGTGCTACAAATTCGGCATCAGTGTTGGGAGAAAGCGCCCAGGCGAGCTGTTCACTGGGTTGTAAATCAAATGCGGAGCGGACTTTAGGAAAATAAATATAATTCATAGCCAGCACATTAGAATCGACAATGGAGTAATCTATTTCCCCATCATTGACCATTTTTATAAGGTCCATGGCTTCATGCTCAGTGGTTGACTCCCATGTCAGATTAAGCGTTTCACTGGCTTCTTTCAGTCGCTCTTCATGACTACTGTCTGCCATAACCATTACCCGCTTACCTACCAAGTCAGCAAGTGATGTAGGTCGTGACTGACTTGTATTATATATAAGGCTCAAATTAACGTTCATATAGGGGGGACCAAAGCGGACTCGTTGTTGTCGGTCTTTGGTAATGCTTAAACCCGCAGCGGCAATATGAAAGCGGTGTTCATGGGGACCTGAGCTAATGGAAGCAAAAATGTCCTGCAGCGAATTAGCCGTCACGAGTTTTAGCTCGACACCTAAATCTTTGGCAAACAATCTGGCCAGCTCATACTCAAAGCCAGTGGGCTGGTCTCGCCACTGAAAATAGGTAGTAGGACTATTACGGGTAATTACCCATAGAGTATTGGACTGTTTTATTTGATCAAGGGTGCTGACTGGTTGTTCACAGGCGGCGAGTAACAGTACTACAGGTAGTATCAAAAGCTCCCGTGACCAACGCTGGTAATATGTAAGCCAAAACCAATATTGCTGAACCATGCACCTAATCATTTGTATTTAAAAATTAATATTAACTGATACGAACAACATTTGGAAAACTCTTAAGCGATATTCTAAAGAGAACAGTGGCGAGACGGTGGCTGTTAGTGAGCTTATCCAGTATGATTAGCGCCCGACAGAATACCTGTTCTGGTTAGTGGTTATGCTGGTTTGTCCTCGTACCTGACGAGTCCCTGGGTACAGCAACATGCTGATACTTTACAAGCAGACGATAAAGAAAGAGGTCCGAATCTACCATGCTTGAATTGCGCGGTGCACCTGCTTTGTCCGAGTTTCGCCGGTTAAAATTACTTGCTGAAGTCCGGTCAAAAGTGCCAAAAATCACAGATTTATACGCCGAGTTTCGCCATTTTATCCACCTATCATCCCCCCTTTCTTCCCCTCAATTACAGCTCCTTCAGCGACTTCTTCAATATGGACCGAAAAGAATCAGTCATGATTTAGACGGCTCCTTGATTCTTGTGACACCTCGTCCTGGTACTATTTCCCCCTGGTCCAGCAAAGCGACAAATATTGCGCATAACTGTGGTCTTCATAACATTCAGCGCATTGAACGAGGAACACTTTACAATTTATTAACAAGTGATCCATTGACGACTGAAGACAAAATAGCCGTCAAGAGCTGTTTGTTTGACCGGATGACGCAGACGGCATTTGATGATGTGGTTCTGGACAGTATGACACAGGCTGCGCAGTTATTTGCAACCACTGAACCTGCACCTCTTGCCACCGTGCCTGTTTTAGGTAAAGGACGTGATGCCTTGGTACAGGCGAATCAACAGCTTGGCTTAGCCTTGGCTGATGATGAGATTGACTACCTTTTGGCGAGCTATCTGCAGCTTCAGCGTGACCCCACTGATGTTGAGTTAATGATGTTTGCGCAAGCTAACTCAGAACACTGCCGACACAAAATATTTAATGCTCAATGGACGATTGATGGTGAAGAGCAGGATCTCTCGCTGTTTGCCATGATAAAAAACACTTACACCATGCATCAGGAAGGCGTGCTATCCGCTTACAGTGATAATGCTTCTGTAATACAAGGATTTACTGCTGATCGTTTTTATCCTGAGTCTGAAAGCAAGGCATACGAATATCATCGTCAACCCGTTCATATTTTGATGAAGGTTGAAACCCATAATCACCCCACGGCCATTGCACCTTATCCAGGTGCTGCAACAGGCTCAGGAGGGGAAATTCGTGATGAAGGTGCTACTGGCCGCGGTTCTAAACCGAAAGCAGGACTTACAGGTTTTTCAGTTTCTAATTTAAATATTCCTGGCTTTCAGCAACCTTGGGAAGTGCCTTATGGCAAGCCGGATCGGATTGTTTCGGCTTTGGCTATTATGCTGGATGGCCCATTGGGCGGTGCTGGTTTTAATAACGAGTTTGGTCGTCCCAATCTGTGTGGTTATTTCCGTACTTATGAGCAACATATCCCAACGAAGCAGGGCGCAGAGGTAAGGGGGTACCATAAACCTATTATGCTGGCAGGAGGTCATGGCAGCATAAAAGCTGAACATGTTAATAAAGGGGAAATCCCTGTCGGTGCAAAGCTGATTGTGCTTGGTGGTCCAGCCATGCAGATTGGCCTGGGTGGGGGAGCCGCCTCTTCCATGGCCTCAGGTGAAGCCGAAGCTGATTTGGACTTTGCTTCCGTACAGCGGGATAACCCGGAAATGGAGCGACGCTGCCAGGAGGTGATTGACCAGTGCTGGCAGATGGGAGCAGATAACCCCATTGCTTTTATTCATGATGTGGGCGCGGGTGGTCTTTCTAATGCGTTGCCTGAGCTGGTAAATGATGGGGGATGTGGTGGTAAGTTTGAGCTGCGGGCTGTTCCTAATGATGAACCTGGCATGTCACCACTTGCTATTTGGTGTAATGAGTCACAAGAGCGTTATGTACTTGCTGTTGCACCTGTAGCACTGGAAGCCTTTATCGCGATCTGTGAACGAGAGCGTTGTCCCTATGCCGTGGTAGGTGAGGCAACTAAAGTAACCCATTTAACCTTGACAGATAAGCACTTCAAAAATAAGCCAGTGGATTTACCACTTGATGTGTTATTGGGTAAACCACCTAAAATGCATCGCCATGTTCAGCGCCGTGAAGTGAGCTTACCGCCCTTAAATGTTTCAGGTGTGCGACTTGAGGAGGCTGTAGAGCGTGTGTTGAAGCTCCCTGCCGTGGCCAGTAAGAGCTTTTTGATCACGATTGGTGATCGTTCAATCACGGGTATGGTGTGTCGGGATCAAATGGTTGGGCCTTGGCAGGTGCCTGTGGCGGATGTTGCTGTCACCTCAACCACCCTGAATAGTTACACAGGTGAAGCGATGGCTATGGGGGAGCGAACTCCTCTTGCGGTATTAGATGGACCTGCCTCAGGAAGAATGGCCATTGGCGAAGCCATTACCAACATTGCTGCTGCACGGATTGATAAGCTCAGTGACATTAAGCTATCGGCGAACTGGATGGCTGCAGCCGGCCATGATGGTGAGGATGCTGTACTGTATGACACCGTGAAAGCGGTGGGTATGGAACTTTGCCCGGAATTAGGTTTAACCATTCCAGTGGGTAAAGACTCTATGTCTATGCGTACCCAATGGCAGGAACACGGCGAAGAAAAGTCAGTGACGGCGCCAATGTCACTTATTATTTCTGCTTTTGCGCCAGTGCAAGATGTACGACATACCTTAACACCTCAGCTTATAACTGATCAGGGGTCGACGAAGTTAATGCTTATTGATCTGGCAGGAGGATGGCAGCGGTTGGGTGGTTCGGCCTTGGCACAGGTCTATAGTCAAACAGGTGATCAGTCTCCAGATGTGGATGAACCTCAGCGCCTAAGCCGGTTCTTTGTGGCTATCCAGCGACTTAACCAGGAGCAGAAGCTGCTGGCTTACCATGACCGCTCCGATGGTGGGCTGCTTGCTACCTTAGCTGAAATGGCTTTTGCTGGACATACAGGTTTGCGTATTGCACTTGATAGTTATGTGCCTCAACAAGAAGCGATGATGTCTGGGTTATTCAATGAGGAATTAGGTGCTGTTATTCAGGTCAGAGCAGCGGATGAGGAGTACGTTGAGTCTGAGCTGGTAAAAGCAGGTCTGGAGACTGCTTGTATACACCACTTAGGCACCGTCAGCGATGATCAACAGCTAGTCTTTACGTTTGAGGACATAGTGGTGCTGGAAGGCTCACGAGTGAAGTGGCAGCAGTGGTGGGCTGAAACCAGCTATCGGATTCAAGCATTACGGGATAACCCTGAATGTGCTCAACAAGAGTTTGACCAATTGCTTGATGAGCAGGATCCAGGTTTGTCTGTAATTACTTCGTTTAAACCTCAAAAGGATGTTGCAGCGCCTTTTATTAACTCAGGGTACAGGCCATCTATTGCTGTGCTGCGAGAGCAGGGGGTGAATGGGCAGGTAGAAATGGCAGCCGCATTTGATCGCGCAGGCTTTATGGCTGTTGATGTTCATATGAGTGAGATCCTTTCGGGGCAAGTAACCCTTGACCAGTTTAATGGACTGGTGGCTTGTGGTGGATTCTCTTATGGTGATGTATTAGGCGCGGGTGAAGGTTGGGCGAAGTCGATTCTATTTAATCGGCGTGCCAGGGATCAGTTCGTTGAGTTTTTTAATCGCGAAGACAGTTTTACCTTAGGGGTATGTAATGGTTGCCAAATGCTTTCCAACTTGCGGGAGTTAATTCCTGGGGCTGATGCCTGGCCACACTTTGTACGAAATCAGTCGGAACAGTTTGAAGCACGTTTTTGTCGGGTTAAGGTCGAGTCATCACCTTCAATTCTATTGGCAGATATGGAGGACTCATTTTTACCAATTGCTGTTGCACATGGTGAGGGCTATGCTGAATTTGCATCTGAGCAAGCACGGCAACAAGCCGAGTCAGAAGGGATCATTAGTCTACGTTACGTAGATAATTATGGAAAGGTAACAGAGCAATATCCTGCTAACCCTAATGGATCTCCAAAAGGTGTTACTGGATTAACAACAACTGATGGTCGTGTCACGATTATGATGCCGCATCCTGAGCGTGTATTCCGGGCTGTTCAACACTCATGGCATCCACCTGCATGGGGAGAAGATGCACCTTGGTTAAGAATGTTTCGTAATGCCAGAGTGTGGGTTGGCTAGCCTAGGTGGGTGAAATATCGAGTATTGTTGTTTTGCTATACTTGAGGCGGTCAACTGTTAATACATTTCGTTATTGATATACTGGTAATGAAGTGTATATCAGTGGCTAACCTATAATCGTGACTTAGAATTAAACAGGCACTGGTCATCAATCAGTGCCTGTTGCCTGAACAAGGAGCAGTTCATGGCCCAGACTACACTACACAGAGTGCATGCTTTTACTGATCGTAATGAAGGCGGTAACCCCGCAACCGTAATATTAGATGCTGATCAGCTTTCATCAGAAGCCAAGCAGGAAATTGCTCATAAGTCCGGCACTTTTCGTACCGCATTTGTATCACACTCAACAGTCGCTACAGTAAAAATCGAATTTTTTACTCCACAAGCCCAAATTGCCCATAGTAGTCATGCCACACTTGCTGTGTTTAGTTTGTTGCGGGAGCAAGGCAAGTGGCAGTCCTCAGAAGCTACGAAAGAAACCATTGATGGTATTCGTAAGGTGTATTTTGAAAATGACCAGGTATTTATTGAGCAAAAATCACCGGTTTTTCATGCGCCATTGGATATCTGGCAGGCTTATGACGAGCAGACATTATTAGAGGGACTTAACCTGAGTAGTCGGGATTTACTAACGCCGTTACAACCTGTTATTGGCGATACAGGTAACCCTTTTTTGCTGATTCCGCTAAAAAATGCAGCAGTATTAAAAAAAGCGTGGATTGTAGATGAAACGCTTAAACAATACTCTGAATACCTTGATGTGGTGGGTTGCTATTTGTTTTCCTTGGATGTGAAGCAGCAGGGGCATGACGCCAGTGCACGTTTATTTGCACCTCGTTTTGGTATAAAAGAAGAGTCTGCTACGGGGGTAGCCGCAGGTGTGTTAGGTGGCTTTTTATATGAATTTATTAATATGAAAAAGTCTCAGTTTAGCATCGAACAAGGGCATTATTTACAGCCACCATCCCCCTCATTATTGCAGGTTAAAATTGAAACCGTACAGCAAGAAATCGCACATGTCTATGTGGGTGGATATGCTCAACTTGATACAAGTAAAATAATTAATTACTAAAAAAAGTTAGATTATATGCCCATAATATACCTAATACGAATGGTTTTTAGGTGCGGCCATCGAGTGACGAAGTCCCATGAGCCTATATTAATAGGTGATTGGGGTGAGGTGTGAAGATAACAAAACCTAGAAACCATTCGTGAAGGGTATAAATATTCTTCATACCCTAAAAATGATTTGTGAAGGATATATGTCCCTTAAGACTTAAGGGGGGGCAGGGGAAAGGGCAAGGAAATTATTACTCGATTCCGAAGTTTTTAATGCTTGCAAAACTAAAAGCTCCAAGACTCAGTGTATACATAGTTAGTAAACACTTGTTGTCACATGGCAGCCTATTTCTATAACTTATTGATTTATTTCAGAAATAAAAAAGTCAAGAAGAAAAAACTTCGGAATCGAGTATTAGGGATAAAGACACAAGGGCTGAGTGAATGGGTAAAAGAATTATAGTCGTGCATGGACGGGCAACTAAACCGAAAGAAAATGAAAAATACCGGCTGGTATACAAAGCATTGTGTCATGGCTTGTCGAGATATTCTGAGGAAGTTGCGCAGGCAGTTATCAGTAAAGTAGTTCCTGTTGAGTTGGTTTACTATGGTGATGTTACTAATGCCATAATATGGGCTTCCCACCAGCGACCAAAGAAAAAAATAGTAACTGATTTCCTTAAAAGGTGGGAATATAGTTATGAGCCAAACGGTCGTTATGATGCAGCAATGGAATCATTATTTGATATAAAACAGCAATCCTCAGATGCTTACTCGCACTTAAAGTTCCAGCTTAATCATTTTTCAAATACAAGCGACAGTATTAACTTTATTAGTCATGTCGTTAATTTGCTTGGGATTAATGATGAAATTATAAATGCAGTTATGCCAGATTTGGGTGCATATTTTAGATATCGAACTATTGGCTCTATGATTCGGCACAGGTTGCAGGAAATACTCGTCCCAGCACTGCATAAAGGTGATGATATTTGCATTATAGCACACAGTTTAGGTTGTGCCGTGACATATGATGTGCTTTGGAAGTTGTCTCGTATGAGTGAATATCAAGCATTGCATGATAAAAAAGTGAATTTATTTATCACCGTTGGTTCCCCCTTAGCTGAACCTGCTGTCGCAAAACAACTGTATGATGTTCATGAGCCAGATGATGGCCGTTATCCAAAAAATATCAGTGAGTGGCATAACTTCTCTGCGGCAGATGATTATGTTGCTCGCGATTTACGCCATGCAGATTATTTTTATCCAATGTATCAACGCCAACTGGTGGAGCTTATCCAGGATCATATTGTGTATAACTTTTGGGTTGGTGAGCATGGACTCAATCCCCATAAATTTTATGGCTACCTTGATAACCTAAGTGTCACTCGGATAATTGCAGAGTGGTTAATGCATTGACACGTTAATAATTCTGTCACTCGATTCCGGAGTTTTTAATGCTTGACTAGCTGGGTAAGATGGTTCTGAGAAGACTGGACTACAGCCAGGGCTCCTTTTCTTCGCCTTGCAAAGAACGATCAACACCCCGACTGCAGACCAGTTGTGTAGTAATATACCGCTTCTGTCTATCAATAGCGACTACTAGACGACGGTTTGTGATTATTAACCCTACACCACATGTAAAGAAGTTTGTTCAAGATATCAGCGGTGTTTTAGCCGCTTCTCAGCAATCTGCT
>NZ_AUAF01000088.1 GCF_000428585.1 Zooshikella ganghwensis DSM 15267
GTCATCAAATCCCCGATGACACGCTAGGCAGCGATAACGTTTTCGGGCAATTTGCTTTTGATGATTACCATTGCCTTCTACTTGTTGAGACTGGCAGTGAGGGCAGCTGACGCCATCAGGCCAACGTCTCTGACGAATAAACTGGTAGCATTGCTCATCATTTACCAGTTGTTTGATATTGATCATTCTTTGCTTATTACTGACTTAATTTACCCAAATAGACGTGCATAATACATCTTTGGTTGTATTATATGCTACCCCCTAGGAATCCATATAGAGCCAGCATTTTTATGTAAAGTTAAACTTGATACAAGATACTAAAGACAAGGTTTGGGCTTGCATTAGGTGGTTATATTACTACGAAACTGCACTTTAACCTTATAAAAAATAGGATATAACGAGAGCATTTATATGTGTTGCTAGGATGGGAGTAGTACTAATTAAAAAACAACGACATATTTAGTATGAACTTTTAGCGTTGATTGCTTAGCATTGATTGTTTGCTATCTCTCGCCCTGAATTTCTGTAAATAATTTGTACCGAATTGCAGTCATTCTCTTTGTTATCATGTATGATTGCCTCCCCCTATCAGGCAGGACTATTTATGCAGTGGAGAGGTAGTTGGAACATGCCAAGTAACGATATGCTTGAAGATATTCTTACTCAGGTCAGCCCTCTTTTGGGACAAGGTAAAGTAGCCAATTATATTCCAGCTTTAGCAAAAGTCAGCGCAAACAAGCTAGGAATCGCAGTATGTACTGTTGATGGAGAACTCAGTTATGCAGGGGATGCGCTTGAGCCTTTCTCAATTCAAAGTATATCTAAGGTATTTAGTTTGACCCTTGCCATGAATAGAGTGGGGGATGACTTGTGGACAAGGGTTGGTAAAGAGCCATCAGGGCAGTCATTTAACTCACTCAGTCAGCTTGAGTATGAGCATGGTATTCCCCGCAACCCGTTTATTAATGCAGGTGCGCTTGTGGTGAATGATATCCTTCAATCTCGATTATCTGCACCTAAACAGCAGTCATTAGCGTTGGTACGTCAGTTGTCAGGTAATAAGCGTATTATGGCTGATAAGTGGGTAGCACGAAGTGAATATGAACATCCGCATAGTGCCCGAAATGCGGCAATGGCTTATTTGATGAAGTCCTTTGCGAATTTTAACAATGAGGTTGACCAAGTACTACAAAGTTACTATCTGCAATGCGCTTTTATGATGAGTTGTGTCGATTTGGCTAAAGCTTTTGTCTATTTAGCAAATAGAGGTCGCCCATTATTTGGTGATAAACCAATACTTTCACCTATGCAAACTAAACGCTTAAATGCCTTATTAGCGACAAGTGGTTTGTATGATGCTGCTGGGGATTTTGCTTACCGAGTAGGTATGCCAGGGAAAAGTGGCGTTGGTGGTGGGATCATTGCCATCATCCCTGGTGAGTTGTCGGTTTGTGTGTGGTCACCCGCGTTGAATGAGGCGGGTAACTCATTAGTGGGGACTGCAATGCTGGAGACGTTTACCACAAAGTTGGGGCGCTCAATCTTTTAGCTATCACTTATGCTTAAGCCTAAGTGGCCATAAGTTGTAGTAAATGTACGGCATAGCATTTTAATTATGGTTCATTGGGAATAGGCTCAGGCATTGCTCGTTCAAATTGAACAGCAAGAAACTCAAGTAATTTTTGCCATGAGTCTTGGTCGGCTTCCGCATTATACCCGACAGGTAGGCTAAATTGTTTTGCAATCTGGTCTGCTGCAGGGTTGGTAAAACTATGTTTGGCGTTTGGATAGTTATAGAGTTTAAAGTTCGCGTTAGCTTTTTGCATTTCCTGCTTTATGGCACTAATGTCGTCTGTTGTTATCATTTTATCATCAGCACCATTAAAAACTCGAATAGCTGCCTTTAAGCTTGATGCTTGGGCGGGCTTGCCAACAGGCTTTAAGCTGCCATGGAAACTTGCTACGGCAGTTAAAGGCTCTCCCATTCTTGCCATTTGTAATACAACGCCACCGCCAAAGCAGTAGCCTATTGCTGCAATTAATGCTTTGTCTGCTTTTGGATGCTGTTTGATAGTATCTAATGCGGCTTGAAAACGCTTTTGTGCAATTGGCCACTTTTGTGTTGCTTCTTGAGCAAATTTTTTTGCGTTGTCAGGGTGTTCAGCTTTCTTTCCTTCCCCATACATATCAATGGCAAAGGCCAGATAGCCTGCTTCAGCTAACATGTTAGCTCTTTTCATTGCATAATCGTTTAGACCCCACCACTCATGAACCACAATAACCACGGGGCGCGGGCTTGGAAATGTTTCGCTGAAAGCAATATACCCTCTCATTTTGTGTCCATCTGTCGTTTGATAGTGCACTATTTCATGTTTTACCGCTGACAGGGCGGGAAAGGGGAGTAACAATATAAGAGGGAAGATAAATCTGGCGAAGTTGTATTGCATACTTTTATTCTCCTTAACACTAAAACGGCCCATAAAATATTGTTTTGTCACTATTCTGATATGTGAACGAGACAAGCCGATGACACTTTTCATTGTGCCTGAGAGCGGATGAACTGTTGGCAGGTAGGACATGATATTGAGAGTGATTTTCAGTTGATGTACTGTTTGTGATAATTCATGCTTAAGAGGTGTTTGCTTGGAGATGAATAAAAATAAACTACTCAGTGCTCAGGAGACTATTCCTGATCGCACCATGTCGATAGAAGTTGCAAAAACTCATGTGGTAAATGGTAATAAGATGATGGAGCCTTTTCCTGATGGGCTTGATATTGCAATGTTTGGTTTAGGGTGTTTTTGGGGGGCTGAAAAGCGGTTTTGGTCGGTGCCTGGTGTGTACTCTACTCAAGTAGGTTATGCCGGAGGGGTGACTAAACATCCTACTTATCAGGACGTATGTGCGGGTTTAACTAATCACGCAGAGGTTGTGCGAATTATTTATGACCCAAAGCAAGTAGATTATAAAACGCTATTGCAGATTTTTTGGGAGTCCCATGATCCAACGCAAGGAATGAGGCAGGGGAATGATAGCGGAACACAGTATCGATCAATAATACTGGTTTATTCAAATGAGCAGCGTCACGCTGCGTATGAAAGTTTACAACATTTTCAGCAGCATTTAAGTGATGCAGGGTATGGTCAAATAACCACAACAATTGAAGATGCACCACCATTTTACTATGCAGAAGACTACCATCAACAGTACTTAGCTAAGAATCCTGGAGGCTATTGCGGTTTAGGAGGAACGGGAGTTACTTGTGGGGATTGATTGTAACTTATTGTTTTGTAAAGGTATTTATTATTCTGCGGATAAAAAAAACCCTGATCCTAGTTGGGATCAGGGAGCCTACTCATACAAAACTAACCTTAGAGTGTGAGACTAAATAGTAGTAGAAGCAGTAGTGCTACCAAAGTCGTAACTTTACTGTTACTACTACGCCATGTACGTATCGACGGTTTTGATTATATGTATGTTTACTACAAAAATGCAAATTTTTTTGTAGTAAAGGTAAAAGTATCTGCTTTTTATGAGAAATTGGTAATTTTACAACATTGATGTAAGTCAAATTTTCTTTTTTGGGACAAAAAAATACCCTGACG
Organism: Zooshikella ganghwensis DSM 15267; assembly: GCF_000428585.1. Lineage (GTDB taxonomy): Bacteria > Pseudomonadota > Gammaproteobacteria > Pseudomonadales > Zooshikellaceae > Zooshikella > Zooshikella ganghwensis. The sequence continues at coordinate 3,606 of NZ_AUAF01000088.1, forward strand.
AGAAAGGGGGAGGAGGATCGTCAGGGTTCTAGCTTCTCTGATGAGATAGTAAGGGAGTAACTCAACGCGAGGTTAATGTTAGTTGAGAACCTTATTTTTTTATGCGTAGCTCTACGAAATTAAATACGTTATTTACCTACGGCAAAGAAAAAATCACGTACATGAATAACCAATTTTTAAACTTAAAGGCATTTAATGTTTTAATTATTTTAGAAGCGAAATTTACTATTACCTTGTGTGAAAAATTAAAATGATCCAGGTCATAATTTGATGTATTTTGATCTGGGTTGTTTGAAGTGTGTGTTGTAAATAAATTTCATTAAATTGGGTAAGCTTTAAAAAAGCACAGTTTCTCTATGCTCTTGAAAGAAAAAATAAATATATAAAATAAGTTGGCAGATCTTATAAGAAAATTGATTTAAATCAATTTGTTGTAATGGGTTTCTCTGAAAATGCACTTTTTTTAAATGGTTGTATTAGCACTACTCAGATCCTCATGTATTCTTTATGCACTGCAATCATTCGTGCAGTACTTCCTTTCTCTTACAAAAAAATCACTATTTTTAGAGATGTTCTGAAGTTATATATACTTAAAAATAAAGATATTTATAGCGAGGCCTTTCTATTTATAAGTTCTCATCAAATTGTATTGACTGTTTGATTTGTACTAAATTGTTTTCTCGCTTTTAAGAAAAATATTAAATGAATAGTGTATTGATCTTTCCTCTTTCATAAAGATTAATTCTTATAGCAAAACCTTATGTGATTAAATTCCATATTTTGCTTTTTTGTGTTGGTTGAATAGTGTACAGGGTGAAAGTTAGTTGGTAAGTTATTGCACGAAACCAACCACTATTTTGATCTTAAGGAAAAGGTTAAAGGAATTTAAATATTAAATAACGGCAAGGATGATTGGGTAATTTAATTTTTTAAAGGATTTTTCCGATGAAAAAAATATTCATGGCATTGTGCATGGTATTTACGCTTGTAGTTGCACCATTTTCTTTTGCTAATGAAGAGGCTGCAGCTTTGCAAGCAATTAATATTAATACGGCAACTGCTGAGCAAATTGCGGATGCGCTAGTGGGGATTGGCCCAGCAAAAGCACAAGCTATAGTCGAGTATCGTGAAGAGTTTGGTGCTTTTGATTCTCTTGATGATGTTGAGCAGGTAAAGGGTGTAGGTAAGAAAACGCTAGAAAAGAATCAAGGGAAAATAGAGTTCTAAGTACATAATATATAATTTGGCTCCCCGAGCTGGACTCGAACCAGCGACCCAATGATTAACAGTCATTTGCTCTACCAACTGAGCTATCAGGGATCCCCAAAAGAACGGCTGCTATATTAATCGTAGTTGACGTAGACGTCAATACCCTACACAGGCATTATATAACTAAAAGTGCAATTGTGTTGGGTTTGCAATTTCTAGCCCCCAAACTTAATTGATTTATGTTTGGGGCTTTTTAATAGGCTTTTTAGAATGAGTAAGCTTATATCTATATGTACTGTAAAATACAAAGAGTGATGCTGTAGTTAAAAAGGGGTTTAGTTACTGTTTAAATCAGAGCCTTTCAATGAGAGTATAATAGACGATTGCAGGCAAACATTGCTCAAACAGGTTAAAGTACTGCCTAAGTTCAGGTTTTCGTTGAGAGGCTAATGATGAGTAAAGCATTTCATGTGGAAGCTAACTATCACCCTGCTGGTGATCAGCCGAATGCCATTAAGTCTCTAGTAGGGGGTATCGAAGCGGGGCTTGCATCGCAAACTCTACTGGGTGTGACCGGGTCTGGTAAGACCTTCTCAATAGCAAATGTGATTGCGCAAACTCAACGTCCCACCTTAGTCATGGCTCACAATAAAACATTAGCCGCTCAGCTATATGGTGAATTCAAAGCGTTTTTTCCGAATAATGCGGTTGAATACTTTGTTTCTTATTATGACTACTACCAGCCTGAAGCTTATGTTCCTGCTACAGATACATTTATTGAGAAAGATGCATCTATCAATGACCATATAGAACAAATGCGCCTTTCAGCGACTAAAGCGATGATGGAGCGAAAGGATTGCATTATTGTCGCGACGGTTTCAGCTATTTATGGCTTGGGTGATCCAGATAGCTACTTAAAAATGCTTTTGCATTTAAGTAGGGGAGACCAAGTTGATCAGCGAGCTATTTTGCGCCGTTTGGCTGAACTGCAGTATCAGCGTAATGATGTTGAGTTACATCGAGGAACATACCGGGTAAAAGGCGATGTTATCGATATCTTTCCTGCCGATTCCGATATTGATGCAGTTCGAATAGAGTTATTTGATGAAGAGATAGAAAATATCTCAGTCTTTGATCCCCTTACTGGGGCTGTTACTGCTAAGTTACCAAGAGTGACCATTTACCCAAAAACACACTATGTAACACCAAGAGAAATTGTGCTTAGTGCTGTTGACCAAATAAAAGTTGAGCTAAAGGAAAGATTAGCTCAGTTAAGAAAGGCTGATAAATTGGTTGAAGCGCAACGACTGGAGCAGCGCACCCAGTTTGATATTGAAATGATGATTGAGCTGGGTTATTGCAGTGGTATTGAAAATTACTCCCGTTACTTGTCAGGACGTAAGCCTGGTGAGCCGCCTCCTACATTATTCGATTATTTGCCTGACGATGCTTTACTGATTATTGATGAGTCCCATGTGACGATTCCACAAATTGGTGCTATGTATCGAGGTGATCGCTCCCGAAAAGAAACGCTTGTCAATTTTGGTTTTCGCTTACCTTCTGCACTGGATAATCGCCCACTGAAGTTTGAAGAGTGGGAGGAACGCTCACCCCAAACAATTTTTGTATCTGCGACACCAGGAGACTATGAAGCTCAACATGAGGGGCAGCGTGTTGAGCAGGTGGTCAGGCCAACCGGTTTGATTGATCCTGAGATAGAGGTTCGACCTGCAACGTCTCAGGTTGATGATTTGCTTACTGAAATTAACTTGCGTGTAACTAAGCTGGAAAGAGTTCTGGTTACGGTCCTTACTAAGCGAATGGCTGAGGACTTGACTGAGTACCTGGCTGAACATGATGTTAAAGTGCGTTACTTACATTCTGATATTGATACTGTAGAGCGTGTGGAAATTATTCGTGACTTGCGATTAGGCACCTTTGATGTATTGGTAGGAATTAACCTGCTACGAGAAGGGCTTGATATGCCAGAGGTTTCTCTTATAGCAATCTTAGACGCAGACAAAGAAGGGTTTTTACGCTCAGAGCGCTCACTAATACAAACCATTGGTCGTGCTGCGCGAAATATTAATGGTAAGGCTATTCTTTATGCTGACAGAATGACTGGATCGATGCAGCGAGCTATTGAGGAAACAGAGCGACGCCGTAGTAAACAGTTAACGTATAATAAGCAAAATAAGATTTCGCCCAAAAGTGTTCAAAAGTCTGTGGCGGATATCATGGAAGGAGCAGTCATTCCTGGAAAGCGTAAACGAGGTGAGAGACGTAAAGTAGCAGAACCTCAAAGGGATTATGCTGTTGCCGCACCGTCTTCCCCTCATGAAATGGTTAAGTTGTTAAAAAACCTTGAGGAAAAAATGTATCAGCATGCAAAGGACTTGGAGTTTGAGCAAGCTGCTGCGGTTAGGGATCAGATCACAAAGCTAAAACAAAGTACGCTCCTGCAATAAGAATTCCATGTTGATTGAATTACACTTGGTGTCCATTGAATTGGTGTGTCCCTTTTAGTGATTAAGTGAGGCTAGGTGCTTTCTTTAAAGATTGTAGTGAAGGGGGACAGCAGGTTTATTTGGTATTTCTCATGATATGGTAATACTTTGGTTATTAAAGAAACCTGTTCAGTGTTACCTATTATCTTTTTTTGGTTTTACATTCATATTTAACTTATGCGGAGTTTGATTCAACATGGAGCAGTTAACTGCTAAAACGATTGGTGTTATAGGGTTGGGTTATGTTGGGCTGCCACTTGCTGTTGAGTTTGGCAAGAAGCTTAATACGGTAGGGTATGATATTCATGAGCAACGTATCACTGAGTTAAAGCAGGGTATTGATCGTACACTGGAGGTTGACGCTGAGGAGCTAAAACAGGCTACTAAGTTAACCTATAGTGCAACTTTAGAAGATCTAAGTGCATGTGATATTTACATTGTGACTGTTCCTACACCTATAGACCGGTTTAAAAAACCTGATTTGACGCCTTTAACTAAAGCAAGTGAAGCTTTAGCGAAGGTCATCAATAAAGGTGATATTGTTATTTATGAGTCAACGGTATATCCCGGTGCTACAGAAGAGCATTGTATCCCCATCATTGAACGTGAAAGTGGGCTTGTATTTAATCAGGATTTTTTTGCAGGTTATAGCCCGGAGCGGATTAACCCTGGAGATAAAGAGCACCGTCTGGTAAACATCAAAAAAGTAACATCAGGCTCTACCCCAGAAATAGCTGAGGTTGTTGATCAGCTTTATGCATCTATTATTGTTGCCGGCACTCACAAAGCTAGCAGTATCAAGGTAGCTGAGGCCGCAAAAGTCATTGAAAACACCCAGCGTGATTTAAATATTGCGCTAGTGAATGAGCTAGCACTTATTTTTGAAAAATTAGGGATTGATACCCTGGAGGTGCTTGAGGCCGCTGGCACCAAATGGAATTTTCTACCCTTCCGTCCTGGTTTGGTGGGTGGGCATTGCATTGGCGTTGATCCTTATTACCTGACCCATAAAGCTCAGGAAATAGGCTATCGGCCAGAAGTGATTCTTGCGGGTAGGAGAATTAATGACCGAATGGGCAGCTATGTTGCTGAGCGACTGATTAAACTAATGGTTCAGAAAAAAATACATATTGCTGAAGCAAAAGTATTGATGCTTGGCCTGACGTTTAAAGAAAACTGTCCAGACCTCCGTAATACCAAAGCCATTGACATCATTGAAGAATTAAAGGCATGGGGCGTACAGGTTGATATTTATGATCCTTGGATTGATCAAGCAGAAGCTGCTCACGAGTATGGTGTGGAAGTATTAACAGAAAAACCAAATACGACCTATGATGGTGTTGTGCTTGCAGTCGCTCATCAACAGTTTATGAGTTGGAAAAAGCAAGATTTGGACAGTCTATGTAAATCTGCTTCGGTCGTAGTCGATGTGAAGAGTGCTTTTCCAAAATCCTGGGTTGATACTCGCTTATAAAAAACAAAGTTGCACACTAAATCTAGCTAGGCTGGACTGGAGTTCATGAAATTATCTGTAATTGGAGCGGGCTATGTTGGCTTAGTAACAGCAGCCTGCCTTGCTGATGTTGGCCATCAAGTTTGTGTTATTGATATTGATAAAACGAAAGTCCGGGCTTTGCAGCAAGGTCGAATTCCAATATTTGAGCCTGGATTGGCCCCTATCGTACAACGGAATATAGAAAAGAACCGGTTACACTTCACCTGTGACATGATGGCTGCTATTAGTTTTGCTTCTACACTTTTTATAGCAGTGGGTACACCTCCAGAAGAAGATGGTTCGGCGGATTTACAGCATGTGTTGGCGGTGGCTAATGCTATCGCGACGCACATGGATAGTCATAAAATTGTCGTGACTAAATCGACAGTACCTGTTGGAACGGCTGATCAAGTTCTCTCTGTTTTTCGGGAAAAACTGTTGGAGCGAAAAGTTGCTTTTTCAGTTGACGTAGTGGCCAACCCTGAGTTTCTTAAAGAAGGCGCGGCTGTTGCCGATTTCATGCGCCCTGATCGTATAATTGTAGGTACAGATAGTGAAGCATGTCGCTCGTTAATGAGGGAAATATATGCGCCCTTTAATCGACAGCATGATCGTATGATGTTTATGGATACCCGATCGGCTGAACTGACTAAATATGCGGCTAATGCCATGCTTGCCACAAAGATTAGTTTTATGAATGAAATGGCGAATTTGGCTGAGCAGTTAGGCGCTGATATTGAACAGGTTAGGCAAGGCATTGGAGCTGATCCTCGTATAGGCTATCATTTTATTTACCCAGGTTGTGGATTTGGTGGATCTTGCTTCCCAAAAGACTTACATGCTTTGGTAAATATTGCCAATAAAGTGGGCTATCGAGCCGATATTTTGCAATCTGTTATTCATGTGAATCAGCGTCAGAAACTTCGCTTATTTGACAAAATACAAGCTTATTTTTCTAATAACTTAGAAGGTAAGACATTTGCTGTATGGGGTTTATCCTTTAAGCCGAAGACTGATGACATGCGCGAAGCTCCGAGTATATCGCTCATGAGTGCAATCTGGGCGAGTGGAGGGCGTGTTCAAGCTTACGATCCCGAAGCAATGGGTGCTGCTCGTGACTTATTTGGCCACCGCAATGACTTTAGCTTGGTAGGTAGTCCAGAAGAAGCATTGCAAGGTGCTGATGCTTTAGTGGTATGTACTGAGTGGCATGTATTTCGAGCGCCTGACTTTGAGTTGATTAAAAAGCAGCTTAGTTACCCAGTTATATTTGATGGCCGAAACTTATACGACCCTGATCGTGTTAAGTATTATGGTTTACAGTACTATGGCATAGGTCGCGGTAATTGATTATTTTTTAATTACAATTTCAACATAATACGTTGGACAGGTAAAAGTAATAAACAATGAAAGTTTTAGTGACCGGTGCAGCCGGATTTATTGGTAGCCATGTCAGCATTCAGTTGTTGGCGCGGGGTGATGAGGTTGTTGGGCTGGATAATCTCAATGATTACTATGATGTGACATTGAAAGAAGCCCGTTTGGCACATATTCGTTCCCAGCCTGGTGCAGAAAACTTTCGCTTCGTTAAAATGGAGCTGGCGGATAAGGATGGCATAGAGCAGTTATTTGCGGCTGAAAAGTTTGACAAGGTGATTAATCTAGCAGCACAGGCCGGAGTTCGTTATTCTCTGGAAAATCCTCATGCTTATGTTGATAGTAATATTGTCGGTTTTATGAACATCTTAGAGGGATGTCGTCATCATCAAGTGAAACATCTTGTATATGCCTCTTCAAGTTCTGTTTATGGTGCCAATGAAAATATGCCTTTTTCAGTGCATCATAATGTTGATCATCCTCTTTCTCTTTATGCCGCAAGTAAAAAAGCTAATGAGCTTATGGCGCATACTTATTCTCACTTGTATCGTTTGCCCACTACAGGCCTGCGTTTCTTTACCGTATATGGTCCGTGGGGGCGTCCGGATATGGCCCTGTTTTTATTTACAAAAGCGATTTTGGAAGGTAAGACAATAGACGTCTTTAATTATGGTAAACACCGCCGTGACTTTACCTATGTTGATGATATTGTTGAGGGGGTTATTCGCACACTGGATAATATAGCCCAACCTAATGCGTCTTGGTCAGGCATGCAGCCAGATCCAGGTACTTCTAATGCTCCTTGGCGCGTTTACAATATTGGTAACAACCAACCTGTTGAGCTTTCTACTTATATTGAGACATTGGAGAAAGCACTGGGGAAGAAAGCGCAAATGAATTTGCTGCCATTACAGCCTGGGGATGTGCCTGATACCTATGCGGATGTCGATGATCTAGTCAATGATGTAGGTTATCGACCAAATACAACTGTAGAGACAGGAATAAAACGATTCGTGGCATGGTACAGAGATTTTTATCAGGTGTAAGTTATTTCTGCAAACAAAACACTTGTAGTCAAAGTTAGCGATAAGAATACGTTAATACTAAGTTTAACTTATATGAGTTAAATAAAGGGGCTTGCGCTTTATAAAAACTGCTGGTATCTTACGCCCACGATTTAGGCGCGTAGCTCAGTTGGTTAGAGCGCTACCTTGACATGGTAGAGGTCGTTGGTTCGACTCCAATCGCGCCTACCAAATTTATAAAAAAGCCAGCTAAAGCTGGCTTTTTTATTGTCTTTAGAAAATGGATTTGTTCTACTCAAAAAGCCCTTTTTAAACTGTCTTGCAACTTAATACGTTGGGTAGTATTAATATATAGCCGAATACACAATTTGGTTTATATTGGTGCTTTGCTTATATTCAGTTCAAACTTTTCTTTGCGTTGTTAAGCAAACGTTACTGGATTCTTCACTGCAGCTTGAGTCAGCTCACCCTCATGAGCCTATTATTGTGAGTCAAGTTCCTGAACCATGGCAATGTTTGGGGGTGGGAAATTATGCTGCTGTTTTTGTCCATCCTCAGCAGGGTGACTGGGTAGTAAAAGTATATGCTCATCACTTTCAAGAAGTCGCTCAAGAGGCCAGTGTTTATCGGCAGCTAGGAAAGCATCCTGCTTATTCTGAGTTAATTGCAGAAGGTGACACGTTTTTAGTGCTTAAGCGCTTGTATGGCGTAACTCTTTATGATGCAGTGCACCAAGGAAGCCTAATTCCTGAGCGGGTAATTACTGATATAACCTGTGCTTTAGCCTATGCGCAAGAGCGGGGACTTAACCCTTTTGATGTGCATGGGAAGAATGTAATGATGCAAAATGGCCAGGGATTTGTGGTTGATATTTCTGACTTTTACAAAGAAGGGTATGATCCTAAGTGGGAGCATTTACGTAAAGCTTACTACTGTTTTTATCGGCCCATCATATATCGCATGCGGCTTTCGGTTCCTTACTGGTTGCTGGATATGACTCGTTATATCTATAGGCAGTGTCGAAAGCTTGGTTATCTAATACAGCAAATTCGTAAGCCATTGTCTTCCAGGGTAAACCGTTCTGTTCTCAAAGAATAGAATGATTTACAGGGCTGTGTGCAGGTTAACGGTATCTTCAGGAGTTGACTTTTTTTGCAAAAGCAGTATAAATACCAGCCTTTTGTCTAATTTTGTTCTGTTCTAAGCAGTTGACGTAAAGAATTCAACGCTTCATGTGGCCTTTGGTATGGGTCACCACTGTCACTACTTAAGGTAAGTTTATGCCAGTTATTACCCTCCCTGATGGAAGTCAAAGACATTATGAACATGATGTCAGTGTACTGACTGTTGCCAAGGACATTGGTCCAGGTTTAGCTAAAGCAACCATTGCTGGACGTGTTAATGGTACGTTGGTTGATGCATGTGACTTAATCACCGAAGACGCTAAGCTTGAAATAATAACGGCTAAGAATCAGGAAGGGCTAGAAATAATCCGTCACTCCTTTGCTCATCTTATGGGGCATGCTGTAAAGCAGCTTTATCCTGATGCAAAAATGGCTATTGGCCCTGTCATTGAAGATGGCTTTTACTATGATATTGCTTATGAGCACTCCTTCTCTCAGGAGGATGTTGAGGCTATTGAAAAGCGGATTAATGAGCTGACTATCAAAGACTATGATGTCATCAAGCGTATGACACCAGTCGATGAAGCAAGAGCTATATTCCAGTCTCGTAATGAAACCTACAAAGTACAGCTTATTGATGATATGGATGAATCAATAAAAGCTGTAGGTCTCTACTACCACGAAGAATACATCGATATGTGTCGTGGCCCTCATGTGCCTAATACTCGTTTTCTACGAGCCTTTAAGCTGACAAAATTAGCGGGAGCATACTGGCGTGGCGACTCAAGCAATGAAATGCTGCAGCGTATTTATGGGACAGCTTGGGCAGATAAAAAGCAGCTTAAAGCATACTTGAAACGACTTGAAGAGGCTGAGAAGAGGGATCACCGAAAGCTGGGCAAAAAATTAAGCTTGTTCCATATGCAGAAAGAAGCACCTGGTATGGTCTTTTGGCATGCTGCTGGCTGGACCCTTTATCAACAAATTGAGCAGTATATGCGACAAAAACTGCTTGACCATAACTACCAGGAAATTAAAACGCCTCAAGTTGTTGAACGGGCACTATGGGAAAAGTCAGGCCACTGGGATAAATTTCACGATGAGATGTTTACGACAGAGTCAGAAAATCATGACTTTGCCATAAAGCCTATGAACTGCCCTTGCCACATACAGGTTTTTAATCAAGGCTTAAGAAGCTATCGTGACTTGCCATTGCGTCTTGCAGAGTTTGGTTCCTGTCATCGTAATGAGCCATCAGGCGCTCTGCATGGGTTAATGCGGGTTAGAGGGTTTACTCAGGATGATGCGCATATCTTTTGTGATGAAGATGACATTCAGCAAGAGGTATCACGCTTTATTGACTTCCTACATGAAGTATATGCAGACTTCGGTTTTTCGGAGATTATCTACAAGCTTTCAACACGACCTGAAAAACGTGTAGGTAGTGATGAAATTTGGGATAAATCTGAGCAGGCATTGGCTAAAGCGCTCAATGCGAAAAAATTGCCATGGGAAGAGTTACCTGGTGAAGGGGCTTTTTATGGACCCAAAGTTGAGTTTTCTTTAAAAGACTGCATTGGTCGTGTATGGCAGTGTGGTACAATTCAAGTCGATTTTTCAATGCCTGAACGTTTGGATGCACAATATGTAGCTGAAGATGGTTCACGCAAAGTACCTGTAATGTTGCATCGTGCAATTTTAGGTTCATTTGAGCGATTTATAGGTATACTTATTGAGCACTATGCGGGTGCTATGCCTGTTTGGCTGGCTCCGACACAAGTCGTATTGTTAAACATTACAGATAAGCAAGCGGATTATGTTACTCAGATACAGGAAAAGCTCAAAAAACATGGAATAAGAGCAGCTGTAGACTTGAGAAACGAGAAAATCAGCTTTAAAATCCGTGAGCACACTTTACAGAAAGTTCCTTATCTACTAATAGTTGGCGATAAGGAAGTAGATTCGAATGCGGTCGCTGTCAGAACGCGGTTAGGCGAAGACCAAGGTTCTGTGCCTGTTGATGATTTTATCAGCTTATTAAAGCAGGAAATTTCTCAACATGGCAGAAGCAGCAATGAGAAAGATACGAAGTAGGAGATACCACAATTAAGCGCGACAACAGAAAAGATAAACGCACACCAACAACCGCCATGAATGAAGAGATTAAAGCTCGGGAGGTGCGTTTAATAGATGCCGAAGGCACACAGGTCGGTATTGTGCCTATTAGTGAAGCACTGGAGACTGCAAAGCAGGCTGAGTTAGACTTGGTTGAAATAAATAACAGTGCTGAGCCTCCAGTCTGTAAGATCATGGACTATGGCAAACATTTGTTCGAGCTTAAGAAGCAAAAGGCGGCCGCTAAGAAAAAGCAAAAACAAACTCAGGTGAAAGAAATCAAGTTTCGCCCGGGTACCGAAGAAGGGGATTATCAGGTCAAACTACGCAACCTGATACGTTTCCTACAAGAAGGGAACAAAGCCAAGGTTTCGCTACGTTATCGTGGTAGAGAAATGGCCCACCAGGAATTGGGTATGGAATTGCTTAAGCGCGTTGAAACGGATCTTGAGGATATCGGGATCGTTGAGCAATACCCAAAAATGGAAGGGCGACAACTCATCATGGTTTTGGCTCCCAAAAAGAAAAAGTAAATTCAATTAATTAGGTAGTTGAATTTGCTCAATAAAATTAGCCAGGAACAAGTCTATTTGTGTCCTGGCCTATGAATGCGGAGTTCTGTATGCCTAAAATGAAAACCAAACGAGGTGCTGCTAAGCGCTTCAAAGCGACGGCTTCTGGTTTCAAGCGTAAGCACGCTTTCAAAAGCCACATTCTTACTAAGATGACCACTAAGCGTAAGCGTCAGTTGCGGGGCACATCTATGGTTGCGAGTAGCGACCAAGCTTCTGTTGAACGCATGCTGCGTACCAGCTAATCCCTAAGCTTTGCTTACAGTTACAGGTATCATCTGAGGAGAATAAACCATGCCTCGTGTTAAACGTGGAGTTGTGGCCCGTCGTCGCCATAAAAAGATTTTAAAGCAAGCTAAAGGTTACTACGGTGCCCGTAGTCGTGTATTTCGCGTAGCGAAGCAAGCGGTAACCAAAGCTGGTCAATATGCTTATCGTGACCGCCGTCAGCGTAAGCGTCAATTCCGCGCTTTGTGGATTGCACGTATCAATGCGGCTGCACGTGTCAATGGTCTTTCTTATAGCCGCTTTATTGCTGGACTGAAGAAAGCATCTGTTGAGATTGATCGTAAAGTCTTAGCAGATTTAGCTGTTCATGAGCAGCAAGCGTTTGCCGCTATCGTTGAGAAAGCAAAGCAAGCGCTGGCCTAACACAGCTCAATCTGTTGTTAGCTTGATTAAAAGGAGGCCATGTGCCTCCTTTTTTTATTTGACAACGTTTGTCGTATTGAATTGGTAGTATCAGATTTTTTCTAACAGTTGGACTAGAGGTAAGCGTCTGTCATGTTTATTAGCAGTAAAATACAATAACTGCTGAGAGAAATATATTGACGCTAACGAGATTGTCTGCGGAGTGAACCATGAATAATTTGGAATCGCTGTTAGCCAGTGCGCTGGAAGAAACAGCCACTGCAGAAAACATCCAGTCACTGGATCAAGTGCGGGTTAAATACCTGGGTAAAAAAGGAGAAATTACTCAGTTTTTAAAAACACTTGGTGCATTATCTGCAGATGAACGACCTGCTATGGGAGCCAAGATTAATGAGGCAAAAACCCAGCTTCAAGCGGCTTTGAATGACCATCGTGAAAAATTACAACTGGCTCAACTTGAAGCTCAACTTGCTGCTGAGTCGATTGATGTTACGCTGCCTGGTCGTATAGAGTCACTAGGTAGTATTCATCCAGTTACTAAGACGATTGAGCGTATAGAAGATATTTTTCAGAAAATTGGCTTTTCGGTCGCAGAGGGACCAGAAGTTGAAGATGACTATCATAATTTTGAAGCATTAAATATTCCTAGTCATCATCCTGCTAGAGCAATGCATGATACTTTTTATTTTAATGCGCACACATTGCTTCGAACTCATACTTCTCCTGTGCAAGTGCGTACCATGGAGCAAAGCCAGCCTCCTATTAGAATTATTTGTCCTGGTAAAGTATATCGTTGTGATTCTGACCAAACGCATACCCCTATGTTTCATCAGGTAGAAGGACTGCTAGTAGATGAGAATGTAAGCTTTGCTGATTTGAAAAGTACTATTATTGACTTTCTGCGGGCATTTTTTGGTCGTGATTTACAGGTTCGATTTCGCCCTTCATATTTTCCTTTTACAGAGCCTTCAGCCGAAGTGGATATTGAGTGGGGAAGGGATAGTGATGGAAAAGTTAGGTGGTTGGAAATTATGGGGTGTGGCATGGTGCATCCAAAAGTTTTTGACTACTCCAATATTGACTCGGAAAAATATACCGGATATGCCTTTGGCTTGGGTGTAGAACGGATGGCAATGTTGCGTTACGGCGTTCAAGACTTACGCCAGTTTTTTGAAAATGATGTGCGCTTTTTAGAGCAGTTTAATTAAGTGCTTGCCTCATCAAAAAGTTATACACCAGGTGTAAAGTAAGGATTGAACATGAAATTCAGTGAACATTGGCTACGCGAGTGGGTCAATCCCAAAGTTGATACCCATACCATCGTGGAACAGTTGACTATGGCTGGACTGGAAGTCGATGGAACAGAGGCTGTAGCAGGTCAGTTTACCGGGGTTGTCGTAGGTGAAATTATTGCGGCAGACCAGCATCCTAATGCAGATAAATTGAAACTATGTCAGGTGTCTGTAGGAGGCGAAATAACATTCCAAGTAGTATGTGGTGCCCCAAATGCACGAGTCGGGTTAAAAGCGCCTTTTGCGCAAATTAATGCGATTTTGCCTGGAAACTTTAAAATCAGAAAAGCTAAGCTGCGTGGTGTTGAAAGCTTTGGAATGCTATGCGCTGAGGCTGAGTTGGGTATGGCAGATCAATCCGATGGCTTAATGGAGTTACCGAGTGATGCCCCTGTCGGTGAGGATTTACGAAAATATTTAAATCTAGACGACACTATTATTGATGTCGATTTGACGCCCAACCGTGCCGACTGTTTAAGTATTGCTGGCATTGCGCGAGAGGTTGGAATTATAAATCGTCAAGCGGTGAATGCAGTAGAGGTGTCGCCTGTTTCTGCAACACATGAAGAAATTTTCCCTGTAGAAATTAAGGCACCAAAAGGATGCCCAAATTATGTAGGACGAGTGATTCGTGATGTTAATGTTTCCGTTGAAACACCACTATGGATGCAAGAGAAATTACGAAGAGCTGGACAGCGTAGCATAGATCCAATAGTGGATATTACAAACTATGTCATGCTAGAAATCGGGCAACCTTTGCATGGATTTGACCTGGAACAGCTTGCAGGGGGTATTGTTGTTCGAATGGCTGAAGAAGGGGAAAAACTGACGTTATTGGATGGTCAAACAATTACCCTAAGTAGTGATGTATTAGTCATTGCTGACCAAAGTAAGCCATTAGCTTTTGCTGGAGTTATGGGCGGTGAGCATTCTGGTGTTTCTAGCAATACACGCCATGTGTTTTTAGAAAGTGCCTATTTTAACCCCATTTTTATTGCTGGAAAGGCGCGTCAATATGGTTTACACACTGAGTCTTCTCACCGGTTTGAACGGGGTGTTGACTTCCAGTTACAGCGAAAAGCTATAGAACGTGCGACAAAACTTATATTATCGATTTGTGGAGGACAACCTGGGCCTGTTACTAATCAATCTGACCCAGAGCAGCTGCCTGATACCATTGCAGTTAAGTTACGTGCTAGTCGTGTGCGTAGCTTATTAGGCCTTGAAATTTCAAACCAAGAAATTGCTGAGTTGCTTGGTGGCCTGGGTATGGTCATGGAAACTGTAAAAGAAGGTGCGTGGGTTGTAGGTATACCTTCCTATCGTTTTGATATTCGACTGGAAGTTGATCTTATTGAAGAAATAGCCCGTCTATATGGCTATAACAATCTTCCTTCTACCTCACCCATGGCGCATGTTGCTATGACAGGTTTGCCTGAAGATAAAGTGACACTTCGCCAACTTCGGCGTCTTTTAGTTGCTCAAGGTTATCGGGAGGCTATCAACTATAGCTTTATCTCTCCGGAATTGCAGAAGCTCGTTGAGCCAGAAGTTGAACCTTTGTCTCTGGCTAATCCAATTTCTGCTGATATGGGCGTTATGCGCACCAGTTTACTGCCTGGGCTGCTGAAAGCCTTAAGCTACAACTTGAATCGTCAGCAGTCCCGTATTCGCTTGTTTGAAGTGGGGCAAGTGTTCTTGCCTAAAGGGGATACTCTCCAACAGCCACAGATGTTGGCTGGTGTGGTTTGCGGCTTACGTAACCCGGAAAATTGGACCAGTAGCTCGGATAAATTTGATTTTTATGATTGTAAAGGTGTTGTTGAGCAATTGATCGCTTTAGGTGGAAAAGTAGATCAATTTGAGTTTCGTCGTGAAGTAAGGCAAGGCTTTCATCCTGGACAATGTGCTGCGCTTTTCTTAAAAGATGAGTGCGTTGGTTATTTAGGTCGTTTACATCCTCAGCTGCAAAAACAACTGGATATACCTGAAGTCGTATACCAATTTGAATTACAGCTAGACTTATTAACCCAAGGAAGTGTTGCCAGTTTCCAAGAAATATCAAAGTTTCCTGGTGTTCGCCGTGATATTGCTGTTGTAGTTGATCAAAAAGTTGATGCTGCAGATTTAATGAAAATTGTTGAATTTGAAGCTGGCGAACTGTTGAAAGACCTGAAGTTATTTGACGTTTATATTGGCAAAGGCATTGATCCTAATAGAAAAAGTGTTGCAATGGGCTTGACGTTACAGCATCCATCACGCACTCTTAATGAGGATGAGGTACACGACTTGATGACCAGAGTGACCCAAAAGTTAGAAGAGAGGTTTAACGCAATCTTAAGGAAGTAATGACCATGGGGGCATTGACGAAAGCAGAAATGGCGGAGCGCCTGTTTGAGGAATTGGGCCTAAATAAGCGAGAAGCTAAGGATATGGTTGAATTATTCTTTGAAGAAATTCGTCATGCCTTGGAAGCAAATGAGCAAGTTAAGCTCTCAGGTTTTGGCAATTTTGACTTGCGAGATAAACGAGAGCGTCCCGGTCGTAATCCAAAAACAGGAGAGGAAATACCTATTTGTGCACGACGTGTGGTTACGTTCCGCCCAGGGCAAAAACTAAAAGCTCGGGTAGAAACCTATGCTGGAACCAAGCAACAACAATGAACTGCCACCCATTCCTGGAAAGCGCTATTTTACGATTGGTGAGGTCAGTGAATTATGTGAAGTAAAGCCCCATGTATTACGATACTGGGAGCAAGAGTTCGCTCAAATAAAGCCAGTTAAGCGGCGAGGGAATCGCCGTTATTATCAGCGCCAAGACGTATTGCTTATACGACAAATACGCAGTCTTTTGTATGAGCAAGGCTTTACGATTGGTGGAGCTAGAAACCGGCTGGAAAGCGAAAACTCAAAAGAAGATATGAGTTACTATAGGCAGCTAATAAGACAGATGATTATTGAACTAGAAGATGTATTAAGTGTTTTAAAAAAATAATAACGCTTCATTAAATTGCTAGTTCACAAGCTTAGCTAATTGTAGTAATATTCCCACCGCATTTGAGGCGATGCCTCTATGTTTCGGAGTGTAGCGCAGCCTGGTAGCGCACCACAATGGGGTTGTGGGGGTCGGAGGTTCGAATCCTCTCACTCCGACCAAAATTTAGCCCGTAAGTCAATGACTTACGGGCTTTTTGCTTTTGAGACTCATTCTCGATTAAGCAAAATTAAGCAAGGATTAAGCAAACTTTCCACAAAAAAACACCCCGTTTTTATAAGACGCAAGTCGTATACCCTATCTTGAACTAGCCTTAATCAAATATTCATATGAATTCTTGGTGGATATTGAATTAACATTTATTATGCAAAATATTACCGTTTGATTTAGGAAATGCTAACGTGACTAATGAGAGTAAATCGTCTCCACTGTTGTATGTTCTGGTGACCTTGGTTTGTATTAACCTGGTTGTTACTGGCTATATTGCCCTTAACCTTCATTCGGCTAATAACGCAGCTATTCAGGAACAGGATAAAGACCAAACCAAGAATGTTTCTGCGGAAAGCGCCAACCTAGTAGCTGAACCACTGGTAAGGCTTTACAACGAGAAACA
>NZ_AUAF01000089.1 GCF_000428585.1 Zooshikella ganghwensis DSM 15267
AGCGTGCGCAATTATACGACGATTAAACAGAGCAAAATCAAATGACCGGCTATACCAACGGCTAAAACGTTTTTCACTCATACCGCTGTAACGGTTCATATTTCTATAGGTTGCCTTGCCTTGAAATACGATTAGTGTCGCCAACAATGCCGCTATAAATGTGCGTTGAGGCTTATTAACATTGGACATTGAGCGTAAAACCGTTTTTACTATGCTTTCCAAAGATAGATTCCTGTGACAATACGACTTTGATAACCGCATTCTCGCAGTTTCTATTTTTGGTACAACCTACCACTCTCAGCCAAAAACTGTCTACAGTATTGAGTTACACATTAATAGTTTACTGTCATCACTCTTTCAGGCTCAATATTTCTGACATAGTTCTTCCAGTTCTGGTACTCCTGAGAATCCTTATTAACTAGTTTGACTTGCCCATTAACAATGGCCAGAGACTTATCACCTAACTCACTCTTCAATGAGTCATCATCCCAGCGCCACTTCTGATTTGCTGCTGCAGAACAACTTCTAACGGTCAGTGTTCCATCATCTTCAGCGGTTAAGCAGCGATCTGCCGCAACTCGAGATTTATAACGCTGGTACTGATCAAGACCCCATAGCTGATTATTCGCATAATGACAGTCATAGCCAACTACAGCAGCCCCCTCATCAGTCGAGTTACCTGCTACATCCAAACAAATGCCGCTGGCACTGTCATATTTGTAAGCTTCTATTGAAACGTTAATTTCCGGCTCAAATACAGGGGCATCCCAGTTTACTGTAAAGACTTTAGGTAATGTATATTCTGTACCGTAAAAAGACCAAGGAGTATAGCCCTGAAAAAAACCTGCATATTGAACACGACCACCCAGTGCTCCAACATAAATACGATTATTAATTGTAAACCGTGATTGTCCTTGCCTATCTGCTGCTACCCTAAAAGTTGCACTAAAACCAGGTTTATAGTTAGCGTAAGAAGCAGCGGTAAATGCACTGTCTTTAAAGAACCAGTCACTGCACCATAATGCACAGGTATCATGAGTTCGCCAATTCTTACTCTCATCATCAAACTTACGATCCCAAACCCATTTGGCTCGGTCTTGACTTCCAGCTCTAGACTGATTCTCTATAGTGTACTCATATGCTTTGTAGGAAACCCAACGTTGGCTGTTGTAACTAAAACTTCCTTTAGCATGCACACCTACCACTGGCCCCTTATCACCAACATCAGCTTTACCACCCGCTTCAACCCCAATGGTAATGCCAGTTACTTCACGAATATCCGACTCTTTTGGCTTGTTATTTGGAGTCGAATGATAAAGACGCACATCATTATCAGCGGGTATCACTTCAACCCCGTATTTCATAGCAATGGGACCAAACCAAGTAATGCGGTTTGCCCAACTCTCAAACCAAGTATGTTTGTGGGCTGGTTTATCCACCAAGTGCCAACCAGCACCACCACTTGCTGAGTCTCCAACAGAATCGCCATCACCAGGATTTAGAGTAATTCGAACATATTTTGCGTTATCTGCATTACTGTCACCACCACCGCTAAATGGCACTGAACGTACAAAATCGATATTATAAAATAATGACACACTGGCTTTTCCATCGCAGGCATCTTCAACCATGCCATTCCAAGTTCCATTATTGGTAAAACCATTTCCATCAAACTCATCACCTACACGACATTTAAAACCAACATGTCTAAATTCTAAAGGGATAGTAACTTCTGGACGATATTTTGTTCCCTCACCACCCGATGTTGCAACAACGCTACTATATGCCAATGCACTTCGTTTTACTCGTTTGGATTTTTTCTTATCAGTCGATTTTTTATCACTGCTTGAGTTATCCCAGTTAGCAACGATACTTTTAACTTCAGCGACTAAATAATCTATTTGCTCAGCTTCTGAAAGTTCATTATTTACAGAAAGGGATTTATATTCGGCTTTTCCATTTTTCCTTTGGACTGCCACAATAGGATCAGTCAAGCCGATGCCAATAATTTGTGCAACAAATTGCGAGGCTTCACTACTATTTACAACATTTGTGTTATCAATAATAACTACTTTACCACTACGATATGCTCTCCTAGCAAGACTAATTTCATCTTTACTCAAATAATTTGAGGCATTCACAACAACTAATTGAGATTGCATTAAATCACTAACGCTATAAGCAGAAATAGTTTGCCAACTCGTTTTTTGTGAAAGACTACTTGTAAAGTCACTGTGTGAAGATATTGTTGAAATTTGCTTATGGGTGATTAAATAACCAGGCAACACATTCTCTTGATTATATTCTGTACTAGCAGTTACAGGAAGGTAGCTAAATAGGGAGACACCTATTATACCAACTTGCATAGAAGTCCACAGCCTACGCCGTATAGCGCAGAAAAGCTGCTTCTTATTTAACATCACAGTCCCCTTAAATCTTAATTATATTTTTGTTTCACCGTGATCCTAAAACAACTCACCTCCATTATCATAATAGTAAATTATTTCTAAAGTTTTTTTTTAATTCCATATTATTATACATTAATATATTAATAAACTCGTAAACTACTATTAGAAACGAATATAAATTTCAGCCATTAGCTCATATCACGCCACACCACTTACTAAAATACAAACAACAAGGACGGCAGTCTACAAATATTAAAAAGTATTTTAAAATAATTCTATTCTTGAAACTCACCAATCACTTTGATACAACTAATTACAAATTCATTAAACCTACAAACCTCATAAACAAAATAATCTGACAAATCAAAAAATATACAAACACAACAAATTAGATACAAAAAACTTAAACAGCACACCAACACAAAACAATAACAACCACTTTAATCGCTTTATTAAAAAAACGTTTACCACAAACATTTTTATAATTTAATTCAAACTTAATAACAGCCATCCAAGATATAAAACCATAGAACACCGAACTCTAGACTTATTACATTAAAGTTACTAACTTTCAATTACAGCAAGCAGTACTGACATATATATTTCCGAAACATTACTGAAACAAAAAAAAGATTAGATTTTTTTTGTTTTTCCCTGCAAACCAAAATTTTATTGCTATAGTTCAATCGTGTCATTCAATGTCGTGGAGTATATTGATACCCCCTGTTATACCCTTAGCAATAGCTTAAGGTATATTAATCAATAACTCCTCTGCAGGTAAGAATTACTTACATTTAACTAATGACACTTATCTACTCCTAGCTTACGCAAGGATATTGCGTGAGGAATATTTTAATTTGTCATATTTACAACCACAAAGGTTAACGAGGGAATTATGAGCATCAATTGGAATGAAGGACAACTTATTACTTTAGGACAAGGTGAAACTGCCACTTGTAATGGAAACTTAAACAACGGCCAGCTTTACTGCTTGTTCTTCTATAATGCTGCTGGAAATGATGCAGATACTAATGTTAGTGTTGTATGGTCAAACAGCCAACCACCTGTTCAAGTACCCGTTCCAGGTACTACAGGTAATAAAGGTAAAGCAGCACTTTGCTTTCTTGACGGCAGTGAAACAAATACAGTTTCTGCTAATGTATTACAAGGCAGCCCTGGTGCAAAAATTCAGGCTTTTATTGGTAGTGTTAAAATGCCAATAAACACTCATGGTATTGAAAATAGAGAGCTACCTTTAGATGGTGACCGCCATAGCTTTAATAAATTCACTCGCTACTATGCAGTTCCTGAGACTCATTGGTATGCAGCTCAAATTCAAAGCAATATTAATCAGTTTATTTCTGTACAGTTTGCAGAGCACCAAGCAGAAGTTAAAGTTGTAAATAGCGTTGTTGATCCAAACTTAGTCATTAAGTATGCAGGCTCTTCTCAAAACCTGGTTAAAGTTGAAAAATCAGACTCACAGTCAATTGCTTGGAACCTACAAGGTAATGGCCAACAGCTAGTCTGGATCAATGCTGATAGCGTTCAGGACAGCCAAGGCGCCTCTATTACTGTACAATCACTAAGCAATGTGTATGCTGAGCAAAGATAATTAGCTTTCCCCATAAGGGTTTACTAACAAATAAACCCTATTTTAGTCAGTTATCCTCATAACGCAGGATAACTGACTTTTTTTGTATTAGGGCCTGTTATATACCCAAAACGAAGAGTTTTTAGGGGCGGCCGTCAAGCGATGAAGCCCCAGGAGCTTATATTAATAAGTGACTGGGATGGCAGTTAAATGCTCCTGCATAAACTGCATTCCCACCGTCCTTGGTGGTCAAGAGCGCTGACAACAAACCCTAAAAATGATTCGTGAAGGGTATATAACAGGCCCTAAATAAGTAATCAACGATTAACCTCTGTGGTCAGCATTGAATAAAAGTAAGCTGGTAGCACTTTCACCAGATGATCATTTAAACGTTGCTCTAAAAGACTCTCATCTTGTGAAGAAACTTTAAAAGGCCAACGTTTCTTTGCTAAGCCATTATCACCATGATAGATAACTAATTCTGCAGAACCTCTTAGCCAATACCAGCCTTGCCTATAGGAGACAGGCGCCTTATCAACATTTAACTCTACTGAGTAATTTGTCTGATCTGAAATAGAAATTCCTGCACCACTTACCACAGATGTAAGTAAATCAAAGTCCTGCTTCTTATCAGCATCAACCACAAAACGAAGTGAAGACAGCCCCTGTTGTATCTGTTGCTGAATAGTCAATGAGTTGATTTTACTTGTTATACCTCTTCCTGTTAAAACACTCAGCCGCTGGTTATCAGTCTCTCTCTTTAATTGGTAATGTCTTGCCTTTTCCAACGTGGCCAGTGCTACAAGAGGATTTGTTGCCTGCTGCTGTGCATACACAAGTGCATTATTCGTATTTCGATCAGCAGCCAAAATTGATTTTCTTAGCCTTCGCGCAAGGGGTGATTTCTTTAATATTGCCAGACTGTAATAGCGTCCATCTTTTGACTTGTAACGCTCAACGACACGACCCCCTTCTAGTACTTGTTTTGTTTCAGTATTTACTTGTCGTGTGAATTTTTGCTCGTTAGCAAAGCGTTTTTCATTCGAACTTCCCAACATACTCGCTTGAGAGAAGTCACTTGATACATCTGCAATACTTACCTCGAAAAATTTTGCTAAATTCGCTAATGCTCTACTGTCCGCTAAGTGTTGAGTATCTGCCTCACCCACTGCAATCACATACTTTTTTTCCGGATAGCCTTTTGGTTGATGTGTAAGCCAATCTGGCCGTTTAGGCGAAGCTACACACCCAGATAGTATAAATATATAGAAAAAAATCGTAAATAAGCGAAAATTATCATTTATTTTCACGATTAAAACCTTAAATAATTTTTAAAGTACACAATAAGTAACCACTACATATAGTGACTATAAACCCGGTTTGTCACTCCCGGTATAAAAAGCAGTACTTTCTGCCCCGCTTTTATATCTAACATAAACTCATCAAGCTTTTTCCCTTTCACTATTGATGTGGATAGCGATGGCTCTTCAGCTTTATCTTTGAGTCGTGTAATAGAGAATAATTTATCCCAAAGATTATTCTTTTCTGCTGCTATTTTTCCCTTTACTTTACTTGGAAATAATTGATAGCGACCAGGAGCTAACCTAACTCTGGCTACCTGTATTGATGAAGGTAACATATTCCAGCTTCTTACATCAGCTGCTTCTGTTAATACTGAGGCAATATTTAATAATATTGAAAGTCCTTCAGTATTTTTCCCTTGACTCATTTTAATTGCTAAGTGTTTAGTAATCATCCGAGCCAGTGCTGTTGAATATATAACTTTTTGCTGTGCCTCTAGGTCTTCTCGTACAATTTTTTCCACATTTTCAATTGGCACTGTGTTATATACTTTATCTCCAGTGGTAAATGTCAGCGGATTAATTGGTTTAGTTTGATCTGAGTAGTAAGGTAGTGCCAGAGTAACATTATGCTCTAACTTTGGCACGTACACTGTAATAAAGTTTTGTTTTTTTGCACTTACTATACCATCCCAAAATATAACGGTTAGTTCTCCTTTTTTTGTATCTACTCGCTCAGCTTTTTTTCCATACAACTTAACATATTTTTTATATTCGTTTTTTAAACCCAGCGAATAGCTACATCGTAAAAGACTGTTCTGTAACACACTCGGAATATCCATTTCTCTTTTTTTCATAAACCGAGCTGCATTTCGATAACTTATCATTGCGCTATCCACTTCATTGAGTAGCTCGTAAACCAGTCCAGCCAAATACTCCATACTCGCTAAACGACCTATCATTTCACTGGTCTCCGCAAATTTCTTCGCTTTAACCTGAGCTTGAAGTACTTCTACTCGTGCTTCATTCAACTGTCCCGTAAGTAAATAATTAGTTACCAGAATCTGGTGTATGAGCATCTGTTCACCCGGTGTAGCCACATAACTTTTTAATGTATCATTAACTGTCACTGCACCTATATTTTCGCTGATACTTATAGCTTCTACTTGCTGAATGACTTTTTTAGCTGTTTGTAAGTCTTTAATAGAAGCCTCAAAATCTCCCGATAAGCTTTTCAGTATTCCATAATTTAAAAGAAACTGTACTCGATCACGCTCTGGAAAAGCTATCTTCTCTAATTTAGATAAAACCTGCTCTGGAGGATCGCTTTCCAGTTGTGAGGCAAGAGAGTTTACTCGCATTGACGTTATAGAACATCCCTGTAGTAACGCAAATAATAATACCCCTAAAATAAAGGGGTAATTATATCTTATGATTCTCATCAGTAAACTTTAGGGTAGCCTTTAGTGTATAAGTAAATGATTTAATAACGAAACTTACTATTTTCGACAAGTTTTTTAATTTTTTTCTGCCCTAACCATACTTTTCTGTTATCTGCCATACTGACTAATGTTAAATCAACTTGGTAATAACGAACTTGTTTATTGTCATTTATATCAATAATCGTATTAATTTGTCCTTGCAACATAAAGTCTGCTCCACGTTCCTGACCAGCTGCATTACGCGTATCTTCACTTGCGTGTAAATCCTGATCCTTACGCTCATCACGAATTTCATTACGATCATTGCTTGAAGCTACAAACTCAACACGACCAGAGTTGACTAACTCTCGTTCCAACTCTGCGACAAATGTTCGTACATTAATATGCTCATGGCTTAAGTTACGTACAGAGCCAACAATGACAGCTGGCGTTTTACTTCTATGTGCTGAAAAATTAGTCAGCCAGGGACGGCTAAGTGCATCAGTAATCATTTCCCTGGCAACTAATTGTGAATCAGTATCATTCCAGGCTCCACTGAGGTCTATCGACTCATCTGCTCCCATGCGTGTAACTTTGGTCATGTTACATGCTGTTAGCAACAAGCTCACTACACCAACCGTTAATACTTTTATTAAATAATTCACTACATATTTCCTTTCATAAAGCGATCAAACTTTAAGTTTGTATTTTTGATAAAACGTCTTTTAAAACTATCGCTTAATTTATCTGCACGCTTAATAGACTTTTCTAACTTTTCCAAATCAAGCTGCACGATTGCATAAATATCTTCTGTACTTTGGTCCCGCCAATGGCCAATAACCTTTACCCCGGTCAAAACAAGCTGCGTTTGTGCATTTATCTCATGTTCGATGTTTGTATCAACATCTTCACCATCACTACCCTGGTAATCATTATGTACAGTATCCATTGAAACAGATAGTACTCTGGCGATTTCAGCTCTTGCACGATTTTCAGCTGTTGACTTCTGCAAGGAAAAGTCTCCGATATTTGGAGCCATACCTACACCAAAAATAAAACGGCCATCATCATTTGAGACTGCTTGTGTTCCTTCATTGACCCAATCTGGAGCTCCGTCAACACCAAGATCACTTTTAACACGAGTTTCACCCGAACAGCCAACCAACAACACTGCACTCAACAACCATATACATATAAAGAAAAATCGCTTTTTCATTACCCACCTTGTTCCTGAAAAATTTGATACGTTATTTCCCAAATCACAACAAGTAAAGTGTGGTGGAAATAAAACGCAATGGTCATTCGACCAACAGCAATAATTATACTAGAGGACGGATTATAACCATGGAGCTGGAATGGACAAAAGATTTGAAGAGTTTTTTATATCGATGGCAGCATTGTTGATTAAAAATTAATCACTCATAATATCTGACTGTAGATAATCAAATACGTTTACAAGACTAAACTGTACTTTAGTACGTCGACTTTACCTGTAAGTGCTAGCTCAAATACCAATCATAAGATTTTTTTAAAAGTTAATCGCGTAAAGCCTCATTTTCTTGTCATAAGAAAATTCTTTAGAGCCATCACTATATACTTCATCAGACTTACAATTTTCACCAAGCTCCTCAATGTACTCCAAACCCAGTTTAGTGAGTAAGCGAATACATTGCACATTATCAGGTGTTGTGATAGCAACAACTCGCTTTAATTTCAATATTTGTTTTGCATATTTCAGTACAGCACATGCTGATTCATAAGCATAACCGTACCCACAATACTCTGGTAAAAAACCGTATCCTATATCAATACTATCTAAAGTATCTCGTTTAATTAAGCCGCATATGCCCAGAGGTTTCTGCTCATCTTTTGACTCTACAAGATACAGTCCAACGCCCTCCTGCGCATACATTCTTATTGGTCCATCGATAAGGTAGGCTTTTGCATCATTAGTGGATCTAATGTTTTTATCGCCGACAAAAATTAAAAATGGTTTAGTATTATATAGTTTGAAAATAAAATCTGAATCTTTTTCTGTTAAATATCTAATAACTAATCTTTCTGTTTCAACAATGATCATTAATTCCTCAACTAATAATCAATTACCCATAATACACAAGCTATTTAGCTCATTTAGCCTGTGACGATCTTGCTGCTACCAGGACCAATTATAATGTTCCCATTACTCACCTGACTACCCACAGTTGCAACGGGTCGCCCATCCACTAGCACAGTTGTACTACCAGAAATAATTACACTGCCATCACTTAGTTTATCACCGACCCTAGCCACAGGTAGTCCTTGATCTTTCATGAATGTACTTCCTTCAATAATCATATTCCCTTTGCTGTCTTTGTCTCCTACTCTGGCAACCTAAAGCATGATACCACCACTTTTTTAAATAAAGTTATAGCGCTCCTTGTCTTTAATTTACATCACTTCATATGAAAACATCCCCACTACGAAGGTTTTTGAGTGGGGATAACAACCTTACTTATTACCAAACAAACTCATCTTTTTTTATTCACCCAACCAGTCAATTCGGTATAAATCACGCCGTCGATCCAGAAAATTACGGACTGAACCTTCATTCTGTAAAACCTGTAATTTCTTTAAATCGACATCCACAATCAGTGTCATTTCAGTATTAGGTGTTGTTTCAGCCATAATCGCATCATGAGGAAAAGCAAAGTCTGATGGGGAAAATACAGCTGTATGGCCATATTGAATATCAACGCTATCCACTTTGGGTAAATTACCAATACTTCCAGCAATGGCTACATAACATTCATTTTCGATAGCACGTGCCTGAGCACAACGACGAACACGCAGATATCCATTTTTAGTATCCGTCCAAAAAGGCACGAGTAAAATCTGCATATCTTGATCTGCCAACAAACGTGCTAACTCAGGAAATTCAACATCATAGCAAATCAAAACACCGACTCGTCCAAAGTCAGTATCAAATAAATGAAGATCATTACCTCCTTGCATGATCCAGTCTTTCTTTTCGTGAGGCGTAGGATGTAGTTTATATTGCGCTTCATAGGTTCCATCACGTTTACACATATAAGCAACATTATAAAGCTCATCATCTTCAATTAGCGGCATGGAACCAGCAATAATATTGATATTATAACTTACTGCCAATTTAGACATTTCTTCCCGAATTTGATCAGTAAACTCAGCCAAAAAACGAATAGCTTCTACTGAGTTTTTATGATGTTGTAACCCCATGAGTGGTGCGTGAAAAAACTCAGGAAACAAAGCAACATCACAACGATAATCTGATAACGCGTCAATAAAGTATTCTGCTTGTTGGAGTAAATCTTCAACACTATGCAGCTCACGCATTTGCCATTGTACACAACCTATCCGTGCCGTATTCTTTTTAGCCCCAAATAATTTACGACGTCTTGGATTATAGTAAATATTGAACCACTCAAGCAGTGTTGCAAAACCTCTTGAGTCTTCATCTTCAGGCAAATAGTCTGTAAGAACTCTTTTCACTTCAAAGTCATTTGACAATTGAAAGGTTAAAATTGGGTCATATATTTCTTTCCGCTTAACCGCTTCAATGTACTCTTGTGGTGATAAATCTTTACCATGCTTTCTATAATGAGGAATTCGTCCACCAGCAATAATGGCCCGAAGATTTAGACTCCGACAAAGTTCTTTTCTTGCTTCATACAACCTACGGCCTAATCGCATATCTCTGTACTCAGGATCGACAAATACATCAACACCATAAAGCACATCCCCATTAGGATCATGGGTTGTTAAATAAGCATTACCTGTTATTTCATCATACGTATGCTCATCACCAAATTGGTCATAATCTACGATCACTGAAAAAGCCGCCGCAACAACAACACCATTATCATCAATACAGATTTGTCCCTCGGGAAAAGTTTTTAGCATGGTGCGATACTTCGATTTTGGCCACCCTCCCCCCATTTGAAGATACACTCGATCCATAATATTTTTTATATCATCGTAGTCTTCAAGCTTTAAATTTCTTAGCTGCAAACGGTGGTCAATATTCTCATCACCATTGTTTGTTGAATTACCCATCTCAAACCTCTGCAACCCTATTATTTATTTTATAGCTAACTTATTAATAAAAATTATAGTCGTACTTAAATTAATTAAAGCTTATTACAAAAAAGGAGGCGTTCACGCCTCCTTTTATAATTACCTACACATTTTGTGTTTTATTAAAGTCACACACATTTATTTGCCTGACTAGGTAACAATGGTTGTGTAATCAATGGATACAATACACCTTGCTGAATAAGTTGACTAGCTATTTCAATATCAGGAGAGAAGTATCTATCTTCTTCATAAAACTTCACTTTTTCTCGTAATATATTATATGCCTGCTGTAATGGCTCAGAAGTTAATAATGGCTTCCTAAAGTCTAACCCTTGTACAACACCTAACCACTCAATCGCAATAATACCCGCTGTATTGGCCGCCATAGTTTTCAACCTGCGTGCAGCATAGGTTGCCATTGAAACATGGTCTTCCTGATTAGCAGAAGTCGGTAAACTATCAACACTAGAAGGATGAGCCAGGCTCTTATTCTCACTGGCTAGTGCCGCTGCCGTTACTTGCGCAATCATAAACCCTGAGTTCACACCACTATTAGCAACCAAAAAAGGTGGCAACTGACTCATATGTTTATCGACCAGCAGTGCAATACGACGTTCAGACAAAGCCCCCACCTCTGCAATGGCTAATGCTAAATTATCGGCTGCCATAGCAATAGGTTCTGCATGGAAGTTCCCACCTGAAACAATATCGTCTGCAAATACCAAAGGATTGTCAGACACCGCATTCGCTTCTGTAATAATGATTTCTGCGGCATGACGCATCTGTTGTAAACAGGCTCCCATCACTTGAGGCTGACAACGCAGCGAATAAGGATCTTGCACACGATCACAATTGACATGAGAGGCTTCTATTTGGCTTTTATCCAATAAGTCTCTGAACATTAATGCCACATCAATTTGTGCCTGATGCCCCCTCACTTGATGTATTTCAGCCATAAATGGTTTACGACTGCCCAAGGTGGCATCCACACACGTTGCACCAGTCACCATTCCTGCAGCAAACACATCTTCTGTAGCAAATAGTCCTGCCAAAGCAAGTGCGGTTGAGGCTTGTGTGCCATTCAATAACGCTAAGCCCTCTTTAGGGGCCAGAGTAAGCGGCTCCATATTGATTTGCGTTAAGGCCACCTTCGCAGGCATCCGCTCTCCGTTATAAAATGCTTCACCCTCACCTATAAGCGTGGCAGCCATATGCGCTAGAGGCGCTAAATCACCTGAAGCACCGACTGAGCCTTGAGCAGGAATTAACGGATAAACTCCAGTATTAAGTAATTGACAAAGTGCTTGAATAACCTCAGGCCGTACTCCAGAAAAGCCTCGGGCTAAACTGTTAATTTTCAGCAGTAACATCAACCGAACAACAGGCTCATCCAGTGGATCACCGATCCCAGCAGCATGAGATAGCACCAAACAATGCTGTAGTTTTTCCAGTTCATCATCAGCAATACGGGTACTCGCCAAAACGCCAAACCCGGTGTTCACACCATACACTGTCCGCCCTTGAGCCAGCACTTGCGCAATTACATCAGCGCTGGCTGAAACAGCTGACCATGCCTGATCATCTAAGGAAACCTGGCAAGGGCTTTGCCACACTTGCCTGAGTTGCGCCAATGTTAATTGGCCCGGTTGCAACTTCATATGATCCATACTCGCTTTCTCCGGTCCTTTGCTAACAGATCGTTGCAATATAATTAGATTTACACAGTTTTCATTAACTATTGCACGACCTTTTTAGTATTGTTTTATATTGCTTAATTCATATATCGCAATTTCGGATATATAAGCACTTTAATTATTTTTTATGTATCCAACATGGGTAAATCCAGCTGCTGCTCTTGGGCACAATTAATAGCAATGTCATAACCGGCATCAGCGTGACGCATAACCCCTGTCGCCGGATCATTACGTAATACACGCTGTAAACGGCGGTCAGCATCCTCAGAACCATCACACACAATGACAAACCCAGCATGTTGACTGAATCCCATACCAACCCCACCACCATGGTGAATGCTGACCCACGTTGCGCCACTGGCAGTATTTAGCATGGCATTTAATAATGGCCAGTCGGATACGGCATCTGAACCATCCATCATGCCTTCAGTTTCTCTATTAGGACTAGCGACAGAGCCTGAGTCCAGGTGATCACGGCCAATGACAACAGGCGCGCTTAACTCACCGCGACGAACCATCTCATTAAATGCCAGTCCCAGTCTGGCTCTATCTTTTAACCCAACCCAGCAAATACGTGCAGGTAAACCCTGAAATTGGATACGCTCTCGGGCCATGTCTAGCCAATTGTGTAAATGAGGGTTATCGGGAATGAGTGCTTTGACTTTGGCATCGGTTTTATAAATATCGTCAGGATTACCAGAAAGTGCTGCCCAGCGGAAAGGCCCTATACCCTCACAAAACAGAGGCCTGATATAAGCAGGTACAAAACCAGGAAAATCAAACGCATTGGTAACCCCTTCTTCAAGGGCCATCTGCCGAATATTGTTGCCATAATCAAAAGTTTTGGCACCACGACTTTGCAATGTCAGCATGGCCTGAACCTGCTCAGCCATCGATACTTTAGCTGCCTTAATAACTGCCTGAGGATCACGCTCACGCATCTCGTCAGCATGCGTCAAAGACCAGCCTTTTGGCAGGTAGCCATTCAGTGGATCATGTGCACTGGTTTGGTCCGTAACTAAGTCAGGTAGCACATTGCGTTCAACCAGGGCAGGAAATACATCTGCTGCATTTCCCAATAAACCGACTGATACCGCTTTACCCTGTGCACAATGCTGCTCAATAAGCGCTAAAGCCTCATCCAAGCTGTATACTTTGTGGTCCAAATAACGGGTTTCCAGGCGTTTATCGATCCGGCTTTCATCGCACTCTACTGCTAAACAGCTTGCTCCAGCCATTGTTGCGGCCAGTGGCTGAGCGCCCCCCATTCCCCCAAGGCCTGCGGTCAGTATCCAACGCCCCGATAAATCACCTTTAAAGTGCTGTTTGCCCGCAGCGACAAAGGTTTCATACGTGCCTTGTACAATGCCTTGCGAACCGATGTAGATCCATGAACCCGCCGTCATCTGGCCATACATCATTAAGCCCTGCTTATCGAGCGTATTAAAATGATCCCAGTTTGCCCAATGTGGCACTAAGTTCGAGTTGGCAATCAACACGCGCGGTGCATCTGCATGGGTTTTAAAAACACCAACTGGTTTACCTGATTGCACTAATAAGGTTTCGTCATCTTCAAGCCGCTGGAGTACTTCAACAATCTTGTCGTAACAAGGCCAGTCCCTAGCAGCACGACCAATGCCACCATACACCACCAACTCTTGGGGTTTCTCTGCAACCTCGGGGTCTAAATTATTCATCAACATGCGCAATGGGGCTTCCGTCAGCCAGCTTTTCGTATGTAACTCAGTGCCTCGATAAGCACGAATCTTACGGCTTGAATCATGACGCTTCATGTTGGCTCTCCTCGCTTACATCCTAACTAATTGGATTTTTTATGAGTTATTTCTAACGATTTATTGCAGTAAATTAGCCACTAATCGAGCAGCCACTTTGGCGCTTATTTGGTCGCGGTCATAGGTAGGGTTTAACTCTGCAACATCGGCCAGCATCAACTTATGGCTATAGTGCTGACGTAAATGGCTAATAATGTGCTCAACCACCCAGGGGTGAACACCCATAGCAGCTGGTGCACTAACCCCAGGAACAAGTGCGGCAGGAAACACATCCATATCAATGGTCAGGTATAACCAGTCGATCTCTGCCACAAAGGCATCAATCCAGCTAAGCGTTTCAGGCAGTTGCCCCTCGGAAAGTTGAGTGTCGAACTGATACTGAATCTGCCACTGATCCGCTCGCTGGAATAACGCCTGGGTATTACTCCAGCGGCTAATGCCCAGACAGCCATAATGAAAAGGCCATTTATGCGCTTCACACCACTGTGCCACTTGATAAAAAGGCGTACCCGATGAAGGTCCATTGGAACCGGGTTTTCGAATATCAAAGTGCGGGTCTACATTAAGTATGCCAATTCGTGGGAGCTGTGGTTGACATAGTGCCCACTGGGCCAAGCCCAAAAAGCTACCAAAGCTCACTTCATGCCCCCCACCCAGCACCATCGGCTTGGCACCCGCTTGAAAAATACCTGTAATGGCATCAGCCAAGGTTTGCTGCGCTTGGGTAAGATCAGCTTGAAGTAAACGATCCTCTTCAGCACAAATCACATCACCTCCATCCCAAATTGCAGCTTTAGACAATGTGTGAGTACCCGCTTGTATTGTTTGATCCTGAATATTCAGCATTTCACTGTGGGCAATGATTTCATCATGCCAAGGTAAGTTAGCGAGTGCTTTCCGAATAGCCTCCGGCCCCCCAGCAGCACCAACACGCCCTTGGTTACGACGCACACCTTCCTCACAGACAAAGCCCAATAAGACTGTGCCTTGAGTAGGCCAATCAGGCTTGGATAAACATTGCACTTGTTGATGCCAGCGATAGCCTGCTGTTCCTTCTTCAGTATCTTCTCGGCCTTGCCAAATAGTTGCTGGCGTGGGTTTCCAGCATTTCAATGCTATTTTTGATTCCATGCTCCCCTCTACTTATCTTTATTGCCTTACTTATTTTTTGCTACCTTCCAAGGTCATCTCCTCTTTGTGAAGGTTTTTAAGCCGACAACACCTGCCCTCCTAAAACACGAGAACGTAATGAGTGAGTACCGACCATATAGGCAAGCTCTGCAGGATGATCTATATCCCAGCAACAAAAATCCGCTTTCATTCCTACCTTAATCATCCCGCACTCATCGGCGATCCCCAACGCCTGGGCTGCATGACGTGTAACACCCGCCAGTGCTTCAGCTGGTGTTAGCCGAAAAAACGTGCAGGCCATGTTTAACATGAGCTGCAATGAAGCTAGTGGGGATGTTCCAGGGTTAAAATCCGTCGCAAGTGCTATAGGGACTTGATACTGACGCAATAGCTCAATAGGGGGTAATTGCTTTTCACGCAAAAAATAAAAGGCACCAGGTAATAACACAGCGACTGTTCCTGCAGCTTGCATGGCTTTTACACCACCCTCATCCAAATATTCGAGATGGTCTGCCGATAAAGCCCCTAGAGACGCAGCCATAGCAGCACCTTGCTGATTGGAAAGCTGTTCCGCATGGATTTTGACGGATAAACCAAGTTGCTCAGCCGTTAATAAAACACGCTGGCTTTGTGCTTTGGAAAACCCAACCGTTTCACAAAAAACATCGACTGCATCCACTAAGCCTTGGTTAACCGCTGCGGGAAGGATGGTGTGACAAACAAAATCAATGTATGCATCTGCATCGTGTTGATATTCCGGAGGGAGTGCATGTGCTGCTAACAAAGTAGTCTTAACACGGACTGGAAGCGTTCTTGCTAATTGGCGTGCCACCCGCAGTTGTTTCAACTCATCGGCTAGAGTCAGTCCGTAGCCAGATTTGATTTCAATCGTCGTGACCCCTTCACTAAGCCATGACTGCAGTCGCTGCTTGGCAAGCTCATACAATTCAGCCTCGCATAATTCACGGGTCGCTCTAACCGTTGCCTGGATACCACCACCTTGCTGCGCAATGGTTTGATAATCAACACCTTGTAAACGTTGTTCAAACTCATTCGCTCGATTGCCTGCAAAGACAAGGTGAGTATGCGGGTCAATGAGTCCAGGGGTAACCCATTGTTGGTGTAAGTCGGTACAGGAAACAGATGAGTTTAACTCAACCGCTTCAGACATCGGCACAAGCGCATGGATAAAGCCTGCCTTAGTGCCTAAGGCATAGTTTTCAAGGTACCCATATTCCCTATCAACCGCTGGGTCCATGCTAGCAATACGTGCATTAAGCCAAATGTGATCACATACCCTCAGGTTATCATGCATAGCCTGTTACTCGCTCAGGATAAAATGGTTTCTTATATTTATAGAACACCAGTTACATTAATGGCGCCATCAATTGTATATACAATTAAAAGTAAGCGGCCAAAATGTCAACCTTTAAAGCGATATTTGTATATACATTTAGCATTTTATAACAAAGTAGTGAAATTAGTTACCTGACTACACAAAGCCAGCCCAATGCCTGCTGAACACGCCGTGAATCCGTCCCTGGAGGCTCGACTGCCGCATCCATGCGGCAAACAGTTCTGCAGCCATCAGCCAGACTTTGCTAAAGCAGCACCTATTTAGAATACAATCTAGACGTTGAAAAAATGTAAGAGCAGTCCTGTGAAAAGGATTTTAGAGGGGACAAAATAAAAACCAAAAAATTATTCTTGGATAGATATATCTCTTCCAATATTTGAGATATAAAA
Organism: Zooshikella ganghwensis DSM 15267; assembly: GCF_000428585.1. Classification (GTDB taxonomy): domain Bacteria; phylum Pseudomonadota; class Gammaproteobacteria; order Pseudomonadales; family Zooshikellaceae; genus Zooshikella; species Zooshikella ganghwensis. Next base: position 17,184 of record NZ_AUAF01000089.1, read on the forward strand.
GCCTGGCGTTGTATCCATGCTGCCTTTCGCTTTAGGGATCTGACCTAAAGCAAACATATAAATATCCCCACCATATGCTCTAAAATATACCTCATCAAACATTGAACCATCCTGTTTACAAAGCAACTGTTTTTTTTGCTTTTCACACTGAACAAAAGTTTGTCTACTCTTATACTTTAAAATAAATCTATCTAAATCATAGCTCAGTGTATTCTCCTTACTGTTTTGCAAATACATAAACCTTTTCACTTGTTGGTCCGCCCTCTTATCACCTGCAACAAATTGAAAAGCAGAAAAATAAGTCTTTCCATCTTTGACATCAAAATAAATGAGCGCATAAACATTATGATATTCTAATGCTTTGCTGAACATCATATTACCGGCATGAATTTCGCTGACATAATGGCTTGCTTGAGCTATTTTGGGCATATCCCCATATTTGAAACTTTTGAGCTTAGAGCACAAATATTCTATCTGCCTAGTACATTTACTTAAAACAAGCGTATTGATATAAAAATCAATTTTTTGTTCATCTGACATTTCTTCTGAGGCAGTGGTATTCTGAGCAGTGATAACCAACCACAACACGAGTAAATAGTACTTATTCATAAATCCCACTCAAAGACTATCAAAACTCACTAATCTTTTCTGCTTTCTATGCAAGGAGTAAAAGCATAGCAACCACTAGGGCCTGTTAACACAATTTGAATATCACTGTTATGATGGTAAAAGCACTCATCTAGGCGCAAAGCGTGAAGTTTAGTGGTTCTAAATGAACAATGAGCAATAACGAGTAGTGTTTTTACCGTCATCCCCCTTCGGGCCGTGATTATTTTTCCACCTAGCGGCGTTACAAGTCATTTATGTAGAATGACTACACGATATTCCTTGTGCCTTGCTAGGTGAAAAAATAGTCTACGGCAGTGGTGATTCAAATAGAGTTAACAGGCCTTAAGAGAGTATAGGCCACAGCATCGAAACACACGGATAGTCTCAGCAGACGGACCCACTAGAAAAGATTTACAGGGTGCTAAAATGGAATTATGTATCCTTGCTTAACAAGTGATTCACTCTGTCCTCTAGCTCAAGGATCAGCTCAGGATCCATATAGTGATACTCATCAGGAATATCAAGCACATAAACAGGCTTATATTCTAGTAATCGGCCAAAGGCAGCTTGAAGTCTATTTTTATGCTTTTTCTCCATCACAAAAATAACATCCGCCCAGCGGATATCCGCTGGGTTAACAGTTCTCCTAGCGCGTGGACTAGTGCCAGCCGATCTGACATAAAACCTTGGATCGTTTTTCCATACAGTTTCAGCGGTAGGACTTCGCCATTGATTACGACTACAAATAAACAATAAGTTAACGGGCTTAGTCATTGATCAACAGTTCTTTATCAAGCAATTGTCGACAACTCAAACGAGGATACGGAAACCCTAACTGTTTTGCTCGAGAAAGTTTTTCTGAACGAAGATATACCATTTTCCAGTTTTTCTCAGGTTTCCATAGGTCTTTAGAACCCATTCCCTTGTTGTGGTTTACGTGATTTTTGAACCTTCTCCAGGCTCTATCTCGAGTATGAAACATTTTTAATCCTCTTACGTTTATCGGGTTCAGCAGCCGCGATAATACGGAGAGGAAGATTCGTAAATGGATACCCAACTACGAGCCATAAATGTCAAGCGAAAATTATACTGTTTTTTTATATAGACTCAACCTTTAGTTTGAGTTGGTTTCACTAAGGGAGTTTTGCCCGCTTTCCCTGTATAGATGTTTAAGTTCTTGCCAATTCACACTTTTTTGTTCTAACTGTTTTTTTTGATAATGATTGATAATTTCTCCCGCGATAGAAACTGCAACTTCCATAGGTCGTTTACCGGGCACTTCACACAAACCTATTGGGCATTGAATACGACTAATAACTTCGTCGCTAAAGTTTTTATACTTTAGCCTTTGTTGAAAACGCCTCCACTTATTTTTTGAGCCAATTAAACCTAAATAGCTGAAATCACTCTTCTTTAAAACTGCTTCACAAATTAAAAAGTCTAGTTGATGATTATGCGTCATTACCAAGTAATAACTATTAACAGGCATTTCACTCACAGCTGCCTCAGGCTGATCAATGTTAATTAGCGTCACATTGCTTGGAATATAAACTGGAAACTCATTTTCTCTACTATCCACCCAATGAACTTTACAAGGCAGTTCACTCAAAATTGAAACTAATGCCTTTCCTACATGGCCCGCCCCAAACAACATGACATAGACATAACTTCCAGTAAATTTCTCAAACAGAACATCAGTACTTCCTCCACAGCATTGACCAAGTGAAGGCCCTAAAGGAAAGTAACCTATATGCTGCTGAACAGTCGAGTCCGCTAATATTTTACGAGCCAATGCAATCACTTGGTACTCTAGGTTGCCGCCACCTATTGAGTCAAAGAAATCATCTTGTGTTATCACCATCTTTGTACCCGCATTACGAGGAGTGGATCCTTTGGTAGCAAGTAACGTAACCAGAACAAAATCTTTGTCCGCACTATTGAGTTGAGAAATAGCATCTATCCAGCTTGCAACCATCATAAACCTACTTCACTTGCGGTACATTGTTGCTCGATTGCCTGTAAAACCCTTTCTGGAGTAGCAGGGGTATCAAGCCTAGGGCTAATAGAATAGTTAGCAAGGCTGGAAATAGCATCACGAATAGCAGCCCAAACAGAAATAGCGAGCATTAAAGGCGGTTCTCCCACCGCCTTAGAATGATAAATAGTATGGCTCTATATGGATTCCTAGGGGGTTATATCAATAGCTCTATTAGATCATTAAGTAAGCTTTTTCCTCGGCACTTTATATTGTACACAAACTCAAATAATGCTAAATAAAAAGGTAGTTTTTCTTGAGAAATACCTCGATGAGGTCTTAACCATGAGCGTAGTAATGACCAACAACCTTCAATGGTGTTAACATGTACTTCGTGAAAACCATCCCCATCTTCATCACGAGCATACTCCCAGGGCAATCGCATATAAATTTACACCGAACAAATTAGCTTCATTAAATATTCATGATCCCAACCAGCAGAGAGTCTCTTATTTTTTATTAATAAATAAAAACCACGTCCTATGGGCGTGGTCATCGTCAGCGAAAGGCTATGCCTGAATGATCTGCTCATGGTATTCGTTTACTTGGTTATCCCCATAACTGAGTAAAGGAAAGACACATGAGCAGATTTGAAACAAAGGCCTTACTGGGGAAATCATTTTTGGGCTAAAGGTTATTGTGTAGATACAGTTGGTATGAACGCAGAAATGATAAAAAATTATGTCAGATATCAAGAACAGCTTGAAAGACGACAAGAATAATTTGATTTTTAGTAATTAGTTTTTTG
>NZ_AUAF01000090.1 GCF_000428585.1 Zooshikella ganghwensis DSM 15267
CCTTTGGTGTAGACTTGATCCGCTTGCCAGCTATTAGCCGGTGGTACAGGCTTATCACCGTCGTCGCCGGGAGTATCATCGCCTGGCGGTGGGGGTGGAGGAATATCACCATCACCTGGGTCTCCTGGTGGAGGGGGTGGAGGTGGAATATCATCATCGCCATCACCCGGTGGTGTGGGGGGCTTAGGTTTGTCACCGTCATCGGGTGGCGTAGGCGGCTCGGGTGGTTTGGGATTATCACCTGGCTTATTGCCTAGCCCTTCATGAATGGCTTTAAGAATATCACCATTATCAGCATCTATTTCCCACGAAAATACCCCTGCTAAGCTATTGGCCGTGACATATTGGGCTTTGGCTTTCACTGAACGAGGGTTGTCGTAAGTAATCAGTTCGCCTTTACTGGCATTCCATAAATAGGGGGCTTGTGCCGTATCATCATAAAAATACTTAAAGCCACTGGTGCCTTGACCATTGGTACCACCTAAGTACTTAGAGACGATATGCTTGTAGTCAATAACGCCAGGTTGCCAGGAGCCTTTTATGGGCTTACCGTTAGTGCCTTCCCAGGGATTATTGTCCTGGCCACCTTTAATACCTGTCCAGCCTCGACCATACATCGCGGCGCCCAGAACCAGTTTATTGCCTGGTAAGCCCGCCTGGGTGAGGTTTTGTACGGCATCATGGGCATTAAATTCAGGTACTTTTTCGTGAGGAGCGGCATATAACCCTGAATGATGACCAAGGGTACTGTCCCAAGCACCATAGAAGTCATAGGTCATGGCAAAAATGTAATCGACATAACCACTGACTTCAGCGTAATTAATGTTATCGATTTTTTTAGGACCAGCACTGGTTGCCGCGGTGAGCTGGTATTTTTTGCCCGTCTCTTGGCTTAACGCATCCAACGCTTGTCGTAAATCACGCATTAAGGCGGTAAAGGCAGCTTTGTCTTCAGGTGAACCCAGTTTGGGGTTGGCACCAGGTACGCCAGGAAATTCCCAGTCAATGTCCAAACCATCAAAGAATGGATACTGTTTTAAAAACTCAATGGCAGATTTAACAAACGTTGCACGTTTTTGTGTGTCTTTTGCTAAGTAGTAAAAGGGATCAGACAGCGTCCAACCGCCAATAGACGGCAGGATGGTCAGGTGGGGATTTGCTTTTTTCAGTTTGATGAGCTGGCCAAAATTACCGCGAATCGGATCATCCCACTTATCACCGGGATAGCTTTTTTCCAATGCTGCAAAGCGGTCATGAATCGTGACAGTATAATCAGCCTGATCAGCACATTCTCGTTTTAACGCACTGTAACCTTGGGGATTTTCTTTTTGTAATGATTCGTTCGGGCCACAGACGGCGATAAAACCATACAACACATGGGTGAGGTTTTTGGCAGGGATATCATTAACATGGAAGTTACGGCCATAAACACCCCATTCCACAAAGTAAGTGCCGACGACTTTGTTGGCGTTATTTTGAAATAATGCTGAATCATCGTTCAGCATAGTAGCATGGGTAAATCCGGATAAACCCAGCCCTATGGCCACACCAATGGCCAATTTATTAGGCAACCAGCGGGTTAAGCGCTTGGTGTGCATAATCTGTTCTCCTCAATGCATTTATCAAAGGCGTGCAAACCAAGCCAATCACATTTAAGTGGGGGATATGACTTGTTAAGTGCACGCAAAGCCTGATGATGACCTAGCCGTTAACACTTGCTAAGCTCTCAGGTAAATAAACGAGTTATTGGGTAGTACACATCAGTTGATTTGGTTATCAGTGTTAAAGCGAAAACTCATTCGCTTGCTTTACACTACCGGTCTCTTGTCATTAGTGATTCCAGTTGTTGCATCATCAATAGCTGCAGTTACTGCCCACTATTTGTGTTATGAATATGGCGATAGTTATGTGATGGTTATGTACTTTTTATGTGTCGCAAAAAAACTGATTGTGTAAGTAATGATGCTTAGATGACACAAAAAAGAAAACACATAAATGCCAAACAAAACACACGACGACTGAGGGGTAGCTGAATATAAAGTGTAGCAAAGGTTCGTTAAATAAAATGGTAAACCAGTTCCATTTTTAATAAATAATCAAAAAATAGTAGTACGGAAAGTGAATTTGCAGGCAAGAGCTGAATAATAAGTGTTAACTGTGAATATATAGTAATGCTGTCTATACCCTTTTTTTATAGGCATAGATAGCATATATTTTGAAAAAAATTGGAATAAATCAATAATAAAATAGGATTAAGCTAATTTAGATTTTGTGATTAAAGACTACTTTTGTCGTATTTTGACTAGGCTGAGATAATTCGATAAACGAATTGATAAGACAAAGGCTAGGGCCTGTTAACACTATTTGAATCACCACTGCCGTAGACTATTTTTTCACCTAGCAAGGCACAAGGAGTGCCATGTAGTCATTCTACATAAATGACTTGTAACACCGCTAGATGGAAAAATAATCCTGGCCCGAAGGGTTATGACGGTAAAAGCACTACTCGTTGTTGCTCATTGTTCATTTAGAATAACTAAACTTCACACTTCGCGCCTAGATTAGTGCTTTTACCGTCATAACAGTGATATTCAAATAGTGTTAACAGGCCCTAGATAAAGTAAGTCCTATAAGGATACGGTAACCAAGCTTTCTGGGATGGATTGACGGCTTGTTTAAGGGGTATAATCTAGCTCTTTTGTCCAATGGGATAGTTTGTTGAGTGATTATACCCTTCACAAATTAGTTGTATTGGTTTAGACAGGATTAATAGGTTTTGTAGGTACCTTATGCTGTTTAATATAAAAAACAGGCGTGCCTATATAAGTAATATATAAGTAAGTTGCTTTGGCATATTGTTGAGTGGCTGTTGAAACCCTGATACCGATGATGGCATTAGCATCTTCTGGTGCCATTAACATCAACTCATCGAGGGTTTCTTCGTACTCATTACGTTTTCGTTCTAAAAAACCGCGAATGAGTCCTTTTTTAGAGATTTCAACAGCGCGGGTAATTTGCACCATATTGTACATGTGTTTGATACGATAACAGCTTGGTAATTCTTCGGCTGTGAGTAGCAGCTTATTACTGCGTTCTTCAATATAGGGCGCAATTTTTCGGTTGAGAAACATTCTTTTCACCCTGGTTTTTGAGTAGACCAAAACTGACGGTTTTTAAGCACGATGGCTGTTCGTGTAGGTAAGTATAGGTGAAGTCTTTGCGAATGCCCTTCACTGGTCGAATCTTCAACTGGTAATGTCACATGCGGCGTATCGGTAGCAAGGCGGTTATGTCCGCCAAACCGCTCATCATCACTACTTAATATCACCTCATACTCACCTGCCGGGGCTGGTATTGAATAGTCAGTAAATGATTTATTAGCATGAAAGTTAAAGACCCAAATTAATCCATGGCGCTCAAATGCCAACACCTTATCGTCATCTCTAACCCACAATAAATGCACATCACTGTAGCGTAGAGCGTCGTAGGTTTTACACAACGCAAGCATGGCCTGATCGAAATTATTGAGTAAACAGTATTTCAAGTTAGGATTATCGGCCAGGGACCATTGCCGACGTGCATGATGATACGACCAGTGGTTCCCTTCACGGGGGAAGTCTATCCATTCTGGGTGGCCGAACTCATTGCCCATAAAATTTAGGTAACCATGGCCTGCTGTTGCTAAGGTCACAAGCCGGAGCATTTTGTGTAAAGCGATGGCCCGGTCGATGAGTAAATGCTCATCATCACGATTCATGTGCCAATACATGGCAGCATCTGCTAACCGAAAAATAAGGGTTTTATCACCTACTAAGGCTTGATCATGGCTTTCTGTATAGCTGATGGTTTTTTCATCATGACGGCGGTTAATCAGTTCATGCCAAAGGTGGACAATTGACCAGTCTTCATCGCGGATATCTTTTGTGTATTTTATCCATAAGTCAGGAATGCCCATGGCAAAACGATAGTCAAAACCTATGCCGCCTTGCGCGGTAGGAAGGGCCAGACCAGGCATACCACTCATGTCTTCCGCAATAGTAATGGCATCAGGGCGGAGGTTATGAATAACTTGATTGGCAAGGGCCAAGTAAGTGAGAGCATCCAAATCAACATTATGGTTAAAATAATGATCATAGGAGGTGAATGCTTGTCCAAGCCCATGGTCATGGTAGAGCATGCTGGTTATACCATCAAAGCGAAAACCATCTACTTTGAAATTATCAAGCCAGTAACGACAGTTAGAGAGTAAAAAGTGTAGTACTTCGGGTTTTGCATAATTAAAACAGCAGGAGTCCCAGGCTGGGTGACGTCCCCGTGGTCCCTCATGGAAAAACTGGTATGACGTACCATCGTATAAACCCAAGCCTTCCACATGATTTGCGACAGCATGGGAATGCACCAAGTCAATAAGTACGGAAATCCCCATTCCATGTGCCGTATCGATGAGTTCCATTAACGCTTCAGGGCTACCAAACCGAGATGCGGGGGCAAAATAGCTGGAAACATGATAGCCAAAAGAACCATAGTAAGGGTGCTCGGGAATACCCATCAACTGAATAGTATTATAACCCGCCGCTTTAATTCGGGGCAGCGTATTAACGGTAAATTCTTGGTAGCTGCCTACTTTACCTTCTTCTTGCGCCATACCTACATGAGCTTCATAAATAAGCGGTGTTTCATTAGGACGCTTGAAGTGGTTTTTCCAACAATAGGGAGAGTTGGGGCGCCAAACTTGTGCAGAAAAAATAAGGGTTTGGCTATCTTGTACGACACGTCGAGCATAAGCGGGAATTCTTGGACCTTCGCCTCCGGGCCAGACCATATGCAGTCGATAATGTTGGCCGTGTTGGAGGGCAGTTTCAGGTAATAGCAGCTCCCAGTGACCATGACCATCAATACGTTGAAATTGAAACTCAGCAGATGGTTGCCACTGGTTCATGTCACCTACTAAGTAAATGGCAGACGCATTTGGTGCCCACTCATGGAACTGCCACTGATTATTGCGAAAGTGCAGACCAAAGTATTCGTGTCCACTGGCAATATCAATCAGTGCATTTGGGGCGTGATCTTGCTGTTGGGTATGGCATAGTTGTTGGCGTCTGGCTTCAATAGCGATTAAACGATGGGTTAACTGATTACGATAAGGCGCTAACCAGGGGTCATTGTGAACAATGGTGTCAACTAAATGATGGATTGACATTGAAGGTACATTAACGATCGTATTCATCCTTGAAATCTACTTATTTACTAATGAGTGGACGGCGCAGCATTTTTTCGTAAAGATCAATATATTGTTTGGCGGTATTGGCGTGATTATATGAAGTGATGGCTTCTTCCATTACACGGTGAATCTGTTTCGCTTTGGTATCCACAGAACGTTTATAAAAACGCATAGCCTGATCAACAGCCCAACGTAAACTTTCTGGGTTGTAATATTTAAATAAAAAGCCATTTCCCCTATTTTTACGTGTGTTTAAATCTGTAATAGTGTCATGAATACCGCCGGTATCATGGGCGATGGGTAAAGAACCATAAATAGGGCCAATCATTTGCGGTAAGCCGCAAGGCTCAAAAGAGGAGGGCATTAGCACAAAATCAGAAGCTGCATAGCATTGATGCTCTAATGCATTATTAAAATCGCAGACAGCCACGCGCTCTTGAAAGCCATGGAAGTGGACAATATCTCGAAATACGCGTTGATATTCTCCATCTGCGACAAACACCATTTGTAGTCTTTGCTGCCAGTAATCAGAAATCAAATGGTAGATAATATCTGCGAGCAATTGACAGCCTTTTTGAACCGGATCAAGCCGTGAAGGCCAGAATAACAGTGGTGCTTTGGGGTCAACTAATAATCCCAACTGTTGTTGTACATGGCGTTTATTAAAACGTTTTCCTTCAACATGTGATGCGGCATCATATTGTAATGGTAGCTTGCTATCCGTCCTGGGGTTAAAGGCCGGATCAGGTGCGTTCAAAATACCATAGGCGCATCCCGCATAGTATTTATTAATCAGTTCCTGACGAAGCTTATCAGGTACAAAGTGATGATAACCCTCAACAATTTCAACTAAAAAACGAGGACTGACAGTATTGACAAAGTGACCCGCAAATACCCCGCTGGTTAGAAAGTCGACAGGAATTGATTCTCGGGCATACTCATAACAGTCAGCATACTGTTCAAAAAATAAGTGTTGCCAGAACTCTGCTGCGTCAATACCTCGGTCTTCAATATGCGCCATTGTGGCTTTAACACTATGTATATTATGAATGGTAAATAAGCAGGGAATGCCAAGCTTTCGTGCATAAGAAGGAATTAACCCAGTCATCCAGTCATTACAATGAATAAGATCAGGTTGCACGCGGGGTATTATGTTATTAATGACTTCTCGCTGAAACGCTAATGATAACTTTGTATTTTCTAAATAATAGGCGGAATAAACACGGTTTAGGTAATAAAAAACACGATCCTCTGCCAAGTGTAAACGGCTATCAGGCACTGTCTGTCGTAGTTTTCGATATTCTTTTTGTAAAAAAGGCGCCAAACGATCTTTAAAAATTGCCCGATAATCTGGCAGGGCAACATGAACATCAGCACCTTGGTTGAATAAGGCGCTGATCAGCGCGGCAGAAACATCAGCCAAGCCACCAGCTTTTGCTGTCAGGTATTGTGCATAGCTGCCCATTCTATCAGGAAGATAGGTCACCTCCGGTGTGACAATCAAAACACGGGGATTCTTCCGACCGCCGTTCATTCAATACTCCATGGCATAATAATCTGCGGGTACACTTCGTGGATAAGCTTCATAATGAAACCAAAAAATCATCAGGGTAGTATGATAATAATAGACAACAGTAAGCGTGTTACTGAATGACTATAAAAATGTCACCTGACTGACAGGTATCCTAGCAAACAAATATTGCTATTCTGTGGCATTTTAACTTTTATGAAACATTATCAGTAAGACAGGCTCGTCATTAGGTGACGAGCCCGGTTAAACTAACTGCAAATGTTTTATAAAATATTAATGAATTAATCCACAGCTTCAATTAACCCATGTCAGCAAGTGCGGCTGGAACCTCAGCCATTCGTCATATTGAGGGACAGCCCTGACAGTAAAACCATATTGTCCAGATCCATCACAAATAATGTCACAGCGATAGATATAGGCGCCATCACCTCGGTCCTCAGCAACGATCATGGGAGTTTCATGTCCTTCACAAAGGTCATCTGCACCATGTAACAGCCCATAATAAAGTTGAACTTCTACTTCATCAGGAGTCAGTTGACCAAGGTGCACCACCGTTGTCACATTGAATGTGTCGTTGACTTTAAAGGGACCTCTTGAGCTGCAGGTGGGTGGTTCAATATGAATATGCTGCCAGTGTTGTAAGTAACGTTGATGCTGAACCGCTAGTTGTTTGGCTTCAGCCCATTGATTCTCACGCAGTGTTTGCATACGTTGATGGGCAGGAATATAAAAACGCTCTGTATATTCTCTGACCATGCGTAAATTACAAAAATCAGCCATAGCCATTTTTATGGATTCACGCATTTTATAGACCCATTGATTAGGTATACCTCCTGGTTTGCGATCATAGTAACAGGGCACAACGTCGTTTTCTAAAACATTATAAAGTGCTTGGCTTTCAACGGCGTCCTGATAATCAGGGTCATGATATTCTTCACCATTACCAATCCGCCAGCCTCGATCATCGGTAAAGCCTTCGCACCACCAGCCGTCTAGAATACTTAAATTAAGCACACCATTGACAGCGGCTTTCATTCCCGAAGTGCCGCAGGCTTCCATGGGTCTTCTTGGATTGTTGAGCCAAATATCGCAACCTTGCACCATCAGCCGTGCAGTATGCATATCATAGTCTTCAAGGAAAACAATTTTATGGCGGAAACGCTCCTGTTCAGCATAATGAATTAACTGTCGTATAACTTCTTTACCTTCATGATCTTTTGGGTGTGCTTTACCTGCAAAAACAAATTGTACGGGATGGTCTTTATTATTGACGATTGCATTTAAGCGTTCAAGGTCACGGAAAATAAGGTTTCCGCGCTTATATGTTGCATAACGTCTTGAAAAACCTATGGTGAGTGCATCTTGATCTAGCACTGATTCTACTGCTCGCATGACGCGACGAGAGGCGTTCCTGCGTCCGTATTGATAAGACATATGTTCCCGTACTGAACGAATAAGTCGTGACCGGCTGAGTTCATGGGCACGCCATAAATCCTCTTCAAAAATATCATCCACTCGTGCCATATTCTCTTTTAATTGGGAAGCAAGGTACCACTGTGGACCCAGGTGCCGTTCAAATAACATGACCAGTTCTGGTGAGAGGACACTCGACACATGAATGCCATTGGTTACATGACTAATAGGGACCTCTTCATCGGCACGGCTGGGCCAAATATGGGTCCACATATGACGGGCAACTTTGCCATGAAGCTCACTGACACCATTGCAAAATTGCGCCATGCGTAGTGCAAACAATGACATACAAAAAGGCTCATGTTGCTGTTCATCTTTTTCCTGTCCCCAGCGAATAATTTGTTCGACAGGTAAACCAAATAACTCACTGTACACATTAAAATAAGGCGCAAGAAGCTCGGGGGAAAATTTATCATGTCCTGCCGGCACAGGCGTATGTGTTGTAAATACGGTGGTACGCGGCACTATTTCCATGGCAGTTTTTAAATCAACGTGCTCTTTTTGCATCACTTGACTGATACGTTCAAGATTGACAAATGCACAGTGTCCCTCGTTGAGGTGGACCACTGATGGGTTAATACCCATGGTATCCAGCAGTTTCATTCCGCCAATGCCTAATACAATCTCTTGAGTCAGGCGAGTATTATGTTCTGCTGCATATAGACGATTAGTGATTTCTTTTATTTCATTGGTGTTATCGGAGATATAAGTATCCATTAGCAACAACGTAACGCGCCCAACCTGTAACTTCCATGCTTGAAAACGAATGGGGTGGTTGGGAGCTGGGATACTTATAATGAGATCTTGCCCGTCATTACCTTTTACTTTCTCCATTGGCAGGTGAAATAAATTGGTTTGAGGATAATCTTCTTGCTGCCAGCCATCTTGGTTAAGGTATTGGCGGAAGTAGCCATAACGGTACATTAATCCTAAGCCAATTAATGGAATATCATTTACAGACGCGGCTTTTAAATGGTCTCCCGCCAGTACACCCAGTCCTCCTGCAAAAATCGGTAGGCTTTCATGTATACCAAACTCCATAGAAAAATAGGCAATACAGCCCTCTTTACCAAAAGGTGTTTTTTGGGGATCTTTACATGTGATGACTCGTTCCTGAAATTCACTTTTAACTTTATTTAAATTGGACAAAAAACTGCGATCTTCAGCAAGAGCATTTAACCGATCTTGTTCTATGTAAGTTAAAAAAGCCAGTGGGTTATGCTTCGCCTTACTCCAAAGGTGAGGATCTATACGACGAAAGAGTTCAATGGCATCAGGTGTCCAACACCACCATAAATTTCTTGAAAGGGTTTCCAAAAAGGCAAGGGACTCTGGAATTTGTGGGTAGACCTGATAGCTGGTGATCTTTTTCATGAAGTAATAGCCTTGTGTGACAAATGCAAAGTAAGAAAGAACAATGTCATACAATCACCACAGAATTTTCACAATTGGCATAATTGTTAAAAATATATTTGTCAGCCTCTCGATCGTTTTCCCAGCGGCGATTATCGATTAAATAGCGGAATTGATATTCCTGGCCTGGACGTAGTTCAAGGGTGGCAGTGAAGTCACCATTTTTGAGGTTTTTCATAGGCGTATTGTTGGTTGACCAATTATTAAAATCCCCAACAATACACACATTATGTGCATCAGATACGGTGTCTTTTGGTATCCGAAAGGTAACTTTACACACAGGTTTAGACTTTAAATATTGTTTTTTTAAACTCATTGCAGCATTCCCCATTAACAAGCCAAGCATAGCTGGCTTGTCTATGACTCAATGAAAGAGTGTAGATTATACCTTGGGCTATACAACAAAATTTTTAACATTTAGCGATTGGTAAATACTGAATAATTAATCATTTTTCCGCTAAGTTATTTTGCAGTATTTTCGGGTATTTGCATGGTTAATTTTCGCCAGACTCTCAATAGCTCACTCACACCCCATGCTTGAGCATCACAACCTCGGTGTTTATGGGGGAGGTTACCATCAACTATTTCGGGTAGCTGTCCTACACAGCCCTCATCCATAAGCAGCGAGGCAGAACCCAGCCAGGCAAGGGCGGTCGGCACAGCTTTAGGGCCATAACACTCGACCCAGGCTTCAGCATAGGCTGGGAATACCCAGGTCCAGGCAGTCCCATTATGGTAGGCTGGTTTACGACAGGTATCTTCATCTCCTCGGTAGTGACCAAAATAAGGGTGTTGAGGGTTATTGACCGGTTTGCCGTGGAAGGTAATGGTTAATGGTGGTTGTACTGGTTGATCTGCAAGGGTTCGAATGGCACCTGGTACCAACAGTTGTTCACAAGCTTCGAGTATACGGTGAGTGATGTCTGGATCACTGACGGCTCCCAAGGTAATGGCATAAAGCTGATTAGGTCGCAATGCATTGTCTGCTTTAGCTTGTGCTGCCGGAGTGTCAGGCACACAATGGAGACAATCCGCTAAATAGCCTACTTCTGGAAAGTAATAATATTGAGTAATGGATTTTTTCACTTGAGCTGCCAGATCAGCCCAGCGAGATGTATGGGGGGCAATTTTGCTTAATAGTTGTAGAGCGGCAAACCATAAAGCCTGAATTTCAATAGGGTAACCTTGCCTAGGCGTACCTGCAGGATAATTGGTATCCATCCAGGTAAAGTGTGAAGGGCTAAAAATTAACCCTGATTTTTCATCCATGCTTATCTGATTAGGGGTTCCCTTGATAATGCCGTTGGCTAAATCAACAAGTACTTGGTGCAGAGAGCGACCTGCACAATCGCGACCAAAAATATCATCCCGCCCTGTGGCTTGCCATAAGTCGTTGCAGGCAACAAATAACCATAGTGGAGCATCAGAGGTATCCCGGTTAGAGGCATCACTACCTCGTATCATGTTGGGTAATGTGCCATTTTCTTCGAACTGTGCAAATTGCAGAATAATCGACTCAGCGGTGTTCCAGTTTTTTGCAGCAATTATGCCGCGTACTACAATGAGTGTGTCACGTCCCCAGTCTAAAAACCATGGATAGCCAGCAATGACGGTTTGTAACTGTCCACGACGTACAATAAATTGTTGCAGTGCAGGTTGTAATACATCAGGCAAAGGTTCTGTGCTGGGAAACTGCTTAATCCAACCTTTGATGGTTTCCAGTAATACAGGCAAGGTGTCGTATTGTTTGGGGGATTCATCTGCTGCAGTAATTTGTGCTGTCAGTGTGATCGTTTCACCACCGGCCATTGGAATTGCAAAATACCCTGGGCAGTATAAATCTGAAACAGGATCGAGTCCGCGCTCACCTTCTAAAGGGCGGTACACCATATAGTGCCACTCTGGGGAAACATGAAATTTACCTTGGGTACTTTGCAGGATGAGCTGATGGTAAGGATCAGGGGTAAAGCGGAAGCCTTGTGAATTAGGCAGAATCGCTTTGGGAAAGTTGGATTCCAAGCCTGTGTAGGCTTTTGTTGTTTCATGGAAATTACGATTTTCAATATCCGGGCGAAGTACTAAATCAATTACTGATTGGTCAGCAAGACGATCCTCGTGATTATCTTGATGGCAGCGGTAGATTACCCATTGTACGGCATTTTGTTCAGGAATCATGGCCATGCCAACCTTCAATAAAACATGCTGTCCTTGTCCGACAGGAAGATGAAATAACCAATAACCTCCTTGGGCAGGCTGACAGCCAAAAGCATCAAGGCTAGCCTGACTAATGGTTTGGGTAAACCCCTGGTAATTAAGCCAGCCACGTATTCTCGACAGCATAATCCAGCGGTCATCTGGATGCTCAGGATGTAAATTGGCGGCCAAAGCAGCATCATAACGGCTTCGCAGTAAACCCCACTGGCTGCTGGCACGTGACATACCGCCACGATTATTAGTGCCCAGCCATAAATGAGGATGATCGAGGAGCTGGTTGCGGAAAAAAATATTGCGTGTTTTAACATGCAGGCCATCCGCTAGATAGCATAATGGGACCTGGCAGGAAATGACATTATCTGTTGTATACAGCTTAATTTTCAGGATACGTCGTTGATGGTGTATCGGCGTGTTGAGTGGCTCTATAACAGTTATGTACTGTGAGCCTTGATGAAAACTTTGTTCTTTAACCAGTACGGCTTTATTTGACTCACTGACTGTCAGGTGAAAGGGGTAAGGACAGCGCACCAGCAGCATATGCTGAGGCGGAATCATTACTTCACGCCACTGATCCTGGGGATATCGCCAGGTGATGACATAGGGTTCATCGGTAAATGGCGTAATGCTGGTACAAAATGCTCGTGGGTCTTTTTGCAGTAGTTGACAGTGGTTGTCTAAGTTAAACCCTCGTAGATCCTGACAACCATGATAATGCTGATACAGTTTAAGTACTTTGCTTCTTATGCGCTGTTTGATGAGTTGAGCGGAGGGCAGGTGACTGTTTTTTTCATACTGTCTGAGCTGAGCAATCATATCATGCTGATCGGTTAGACAAAGCACCTGCCCTGGCTTGAGGTTGAGTTTCTGTAAATCACGCTCGTTAACTGGGTGATAAGAATTCCCTGATAAAAGATCATACCAGGGAGGGGGTTCTAAATGTGTTCTGTCTTTGGGCCAACATGCCTGGCACGAGGCTTGAGTATCTAGGTTAGCTACAATAAGCAGGTTAAAACTGTTGTTGTTGGGATGCCTTCGTACCACGATGAAGTTGCCAGGTCCAGTTTGCAACATATGCTGCTGGCCTTGCTGGGTGAACACAGGGTGGTGTTTTAAGAGAGTATTCAAACGGTGAATTAAGGCGACCTGGTTATCAATACTGCCCCAGTTCAATGATGTAGAGCCATGCACACTGATTTTTTCGGTGGCTAACCACTCCACGCCATTGGCAAAACCAAAGCCGCCCTGTGGGGAAAGAAGTGCACACAGTGTGGTTCTTAGTCTCGCCCATACTGGTGAGGTTGCTGCGAGCCGGTTGTTATCATGGGTTTCACAGAAATGGACCGTGATGCCATCGTGCTGTGATATATCCAGTGCTTCGGGTAAATAGTGTTCAAGCTGGCTACGGTCATAGTTTTGGAATAGCTCAGAATAGGCCCAATTAAAGTTAGCGTAATTAAGTAACTGACGTGTGCTGGCTATAGGGCCACCTAAACCTTCTAATAAGAATATAGTATCAGGGTATTGCTGACGTACCTTCGCAATAATATAGCGCCAAGCAGCATCAGGTATCATATAACCCGCATCTGCCCGGAAGCCATCGACACCCCGTCGGCACCAGGTTAGAAATATATTAGCCATATACTGCCAAAGGTCTTTATGTCCGTAGTCTAGCCGGGTCAGATCTCCCCAAATAATACCCCAGGCCCCGGGGTTTTCTATTTGTCCTGAAGCTGAACGTGCGAGCCATTGGGGATGACTTTCATGCAACCCTGCGGCCCACCCTGTGTGGTTGATAGCAATATCTAGTAATAGTGACCCTTGATGGGCGTGTACAGCATCAACTAGCTCTATAAATTGTTCTAAGGGAGTGGCTTTGGGGTCAAACTCAGCAAGTGCTGGATCAACGGTAGTAAAGCTAAGCGCGGCATAAGGGCTGCCAAAACGCCCCATACGAGCATAAGTGGTGGGAGTGGGGTGAATAGGCAGCAGTAATATATGGCGACAGCCAAGCTCATTAATAATGAAGTCCAACTCTCCACGCAAATCACGGAACGTACCTGAGGGAGGGATAACCGTGAAACCGGATTTATCAAAGTCATCCAGCTGTTTATCCGTCAGAGAGAGGCCAAAGCCCAGGCCTGACTTATTGCGACCAAACTGACGGACAAAGGCATTGTAGATACTATTGGCACAGCAAGCTTCAGCGGAATCTACATTGATGATGGTGTTGAGGCCTGTAGGCCATAAGGGATCTTTCTTCTTGCCGGGCAGAAAGTAAGCTTTAGCCTCAAAGTGGCCGACTTCGGTTAAGCCGAGCATCAGTTGGTATTCACCATTAGCACACTGTGGCATGGGGATATCAAACCAGTCCCGGCCTAATGAGGTTTCTTGATAATCGACTTCGTTAATGATCTCTTGGCGCTGGATATCAGCATGACCAATATTAGTGCGTAACCAGGCCGTTCCTTGCCAATGATTGGGTACAGATAAACGGAATGTCACCATGTCGCCTGCATAGTGAACAATATGTTCACCCGGTAATGGATGCTGAATAATTTCATCAGACTGAATCATAATGCTGCACTTATCCCCAAACTGTCGCTTATTTAAGCTTTTCGAGCACTGACAATGGTGTCCTTTTTTGATCGGACATGGCCTAAGCGGTGACGGTTTTCGCTATTGGGCAAATTAAGTATAGGGCAGTCTGCTTAAAAGTAATGAGACGGTATTGTGACGGGAATAAAGCGATGGGAGGTAAGAGGTCAGTAGCAGTGGGATTATTGAAGTGAACTACCACTTATGAGTTCGTCAAAGTAGGCATCGTACTGGCCATTTTGTTTAAGCGTATGAAGGCCTTTATCAAATAACTTGATTAACTCCTGGCTGTCAGGGCTTTGTTTTGAGAGCAGCAAGTAAGCAGGGCGCGAGGTTAGAGGTTTAGCGCTATTGGTAAAGAGCATGGCAATATGCCTTGGAAAGGTTTTATAGATTTGGCCATAACCCACCAAAATATCCTGGGGAAATAAATCAAGACGGTTGCGTATCAGCATTTTTAATATTTGAGTGTCTGATTTAATACGTTTAACGTTAATTTTTCCTGCTTTAGCATATTCATCAAATTGATCTGAAATATGGTAACCAATAGCTGCGCCAATCCTATATTTTTTTAAGTCATCGAAGGTTTTCCAGGTAAAGTCAAATTTTTTTAAATGGAAAAAAACGACCGTCATTTCAGTTAATGGTTGTTTACTAAAGTAAAAAAAAGGTTCTCGTTCAGGGGTTTTATACCAAAGAAAGGTTCCATCAATGCTTCCCTCTTGAGCCATTTTTAAGGCTCTAGCCCAAGGCATAAAGCGGAACTCGACGTTGACTTGGGAAAGGGCAAAAGCTTCTTTGATGACGCGCCCAGTAAATCCTTTGTCTTCAAGCTCTGGAGAGATATAGGGGTACCATTCTTCAGCACCCAGTACCAGCGTTTTTGCGAGTACAGGTTTGGCCGTACTGGTAAATAGCCAAAAAAACATAAAAAGCCTAGTGATAGACCTGCACAGTTTAGTTGTTTTAATGACTAGATGGACATAAAAATGCATGGCAGAAGTTATTATTTTGAGTATTGATAGTGAATAATGAGTTGATCAATAAATTGCGTTGCAGATTGTTGATCCATGTATTGGGGTAACATATCCATATAGTTATCTGCATTAAACTGCTGAAATAAAGGAGAAGCCCAAGCTCGTTGAAACTGTTGTGTTAGCTTTTTTACTATGTGGGGAGGTGTTTCTGCATGGATAAAAAAACCCCGGAAGCGATACATAGGGGTAATGTTTAGCTTCACATCGTCTAGTGCAGGTACACTTGGAAAGCCAGCAGGTCTTTGGTTAACCAAGCTGATAATGGGCTTTATCTTAGATTTATCCAATAAAAACTTAACATCACCAGGTTGCTCGATTAATGCATCGACCGACTGGTTTAAGAGTGCCTGGTAACGCAGCTGGGGACGATCATAACTTTCTTGAAAAACAGACAAGTTAAGCGCTTGTTGGAGCTGGTTGAGCATGACATGCTCCATAGAGCCTATATTACCCACATTAGCAATGGTAATGGGGGCATTGTTTTGAGCAAATGTTACAAACTCACTCCAGTTTTTGAAGCGAGAATCATCACTGCGTACATAAATTTGATTGAAAGTGAGCTGAGTAATACCAATAGGAATAAGGTCTTTGCTAGGGTGGTAGCGGATATGTCCGGTAACATAATTACTCACAAGATTATCCGTAGCTTGAAGGATGTTGGTACCATCGGGGGGTAAACTAAAAAAAATCTTAAATGCTTCTTTGCCCCCATCAGCAGGACGATTGGTAACAAAGACTTTGAGAGTGCTGGTATTCTCCAGTGCTTGTGCCATTGCTCGGCTATGTTGGTCAGAGCCACCACCTACTCCATAGGGAACTATAATGCGAATGCTGTCTATTGCGATGGCTGGGTTTGACACTGATATGAGCAACATGCAGAGGAGTTGGGCAATACAACCCTTTGCTTGTTTGATGGGAATAAGTCGCTTGAGAGTGACTAATGACAGCATGTGGTTAAACCTGCCTGATAGGATCACCCTCTAAGCATAGCAGGAGTTAGTGGCGTATAACGCCAACACATAATCCTTCTATTGTGAATTCATCACGCTTTAAATCAACATCTATAGGGTTAAACTCATCGTTTTCAGGGTAAAGCGTAACCTTGTTGCGAAGTTGATGGAAGCGTTTCACGGTGACGTCACTAGCAATACGTGCCACTATAATTTGGCCATTACGGGCTTCATGGGTTTTATGAACAGCAATAAGGTCACCTTCAAAAATACCGGCATCTTTCATACTCATGCCTTTCACCCGTAAGAAGTAGTCTGCTTTAGGGTTAAAAAAGCCGGGTTCAATAGCACAGTAGTTTTCAATATGTTCTGCTGCCAGAATAGGGCTTCCTGCGGCAACATTACCAACAATAGGTAGACCTGATATGTCGCCACTGGGTAAACGAATACCACGAGATGTGCCAGGTATTATTTCAATGGCTCCCTTACGGGCGAGTGCTTTCAGGTGTTCTTCAGCTGCGTTGGGTGAGCGGAACCCCAGTTGTTTTGCTATTTCTGCTCGAGTAGGAGGGTATCCGGTGGCTTCAATATGCTCTTTGATAAATTGCAGAATTTCAGCTTGCCGCGCTGTTAGCTTGGTCATTACACTGTCCTGATTAACAAGGCTTGCTCAAAAAAGTTCGTGTATCTATACCGATAGAACTCATACTAAAAGTATACATGCCATGACTGGTCTTTTATACAGTTACTGTGATTATATACAGAGTGAAAATGGTTGCAAGCCAATGATTAAGAGGGGGAGCGCTATAATGACACAGAGTGCCTGATTATACTACAGATTTGGTATAGTATACTGTGCAGGATAATCACATATCAATTTGCCTTTAAAACAGTTTTTTCAAGAATCTTTAGGGCCTGTTAACACGCGGTGAACCCTTCCTTAAAAAATCAATCGCGTTGTCAGATAAAGACCTGGCTACTGTGTACGGTAGCCAGTGGAGTGGAAAAGGGAGAGGCTTTAGGAAGGAGAGTGGAGTGATCAGGACACTCTAGTCACAGATTTTACACGAGCAAACAGAGGCTTGCCCCCATTGTGTTGTATTCCAATGTCCGGTCCACTTCCCTCTTTCTTGTCGGCAGACCCGAGGGCATTTGTATTTAGCATCTCGATTATCCCAAATAGGACCTGCATTGATATTGTAAGTGTTGCAGCTATATCTTGGTTGGTAACGGTTTGGAGGTGGATAACGGTCCTCTGGATACCTGAAAGGAAAGTCATCATTTACTCGCTGCCTGACCACTCGCCACTGTTGGTTGGATCTACCGTGGAACTGCCATATACCTACTTGACCTCTGTCGGTAAAGTGATCAAGCACAAAGTTGGAATTGCGGCGATTATGTAGATAAGGACCACTCCAGTACCAGCGTTGGTGTTTTTCACGATTACACTGATAGATAAATGCAGTATTCCCCTGTCTTGGGTTACCGGCTTCAAGACACATGTGAGGTACAAACTTAGAGTGGATACGACCTCGACGATCCATAAACCAGAGTTGATTGTCCCGGCCATGGCATCGGTAGGGAATAACAGGCGTTAAGTTACCTGTGCCGTTACCTTTTACATCAAGACAGTAGCCATTATTGGATTCTATTTGAAAGTAATCTTTGGCATGTGCTGAAACAGTATGGGTGAAAAGTAGTGCTAACAATGTATAAAAAGGGTAACAAGGTAAACTTCGTTTGTTTTCTTTTTTATGCATAGGCGATCTTCAACTTATATAAATAAAACAAATTATAAAAAAATATTAAAAATTATATTTTGTTATTTTTGTTTTAAAGTGATTTAGATTTTCAAATAAATGTATGGAATTATATTTGTCAGGGGAATACGTAATGTCACGTATGATATGGCGGTAGTACTAGTGATTTATACTGTTTTTAACAGATAGATATTGCATCGCTAATAAACTTCATCGTAACTAAAATAACTACACGTATGTACAAATATGAAATATAGGTATTGCAACCTGCTAGAAAAGTTCCCAATTCAGTTTTTTTAGTGGGTAGGCGTCCATTAAAGTGTGATTGCCTTGTTATAATTGACGGTTTTTATTTGTATTAAAATGTATCGCTAATCAGTTATTTTCTGTTGTATTTGACAATACTGAAGATGAATGAGGGCTAGTAAGCCCTCATTCATCTTCAGTGCAGGGGGTATGTTGCTCTGAAGCAAGTTGAGTTACCTGTGGATTCATGCGTTGAATGGACTTTGATAACTGACGGATAAAGCGCTGTGCACTATCAATAGAGTCAAACGTTTTAGCGCCACTTCTACTGCTATATCCTCCACTGGAAGTGGCATAACAAGGGCTAGACCAACCACGACAGCTAAGGCTGATGGCCCAAATCTGTTTGGTTATAGTTTTACATTGGGTATCAGCAGAAGCGGTACTAAAATACAGAGATGATAATAAAGTGAATAGCGTAGCTGTGACTTTTAAAGTATTTACTAATAACGTTTTATTAAACAGTTTTTGAATATTCATAGTCATACGAATTGCGTTTGTGTGTGTTGAAATAAATGGTTGCTTTTTATTATATGTATGTACTTTTTTTTTGCTACTAAAAATTTATTTTGGCGCTTTAGTGCTTGTTTGTGGGTGGAGGATAATCAGGATAATTACATATAAATAAAATATTCCTTTCTCGAATCTGAGCATGTATACCCTTCACGAATGATTTCTAGGTTTTGTTATCTTCACTCCTCATCCTTCACCCCAATCACCTATTAATATAGGCTCATGGGGCTTCGTCACTTGATAGCCGCACCTAAAAACCATTCGTATTGGGTATAACTAATCACTCTTCTATGGACGCCAGGGATATTTTTCACTGATGTTAGCTTGTGCAGGGCAATTGTATATAAAACTATAGTGTGTAATTAATAAAGATCGTGCCAATGTAATGCATGAATCAATTTGTTCTTCCCGCAGGAGAAGAGCATCCTTGGTCACTACTGCTCACGGAGCTCCTGGCATCTGCTTCATAAACAAATTCAAGCATTGCTAATTCTCTTTGTGTTATATCCCAATCTTGCTTAAATTCGTAACAGTAATAGCTCACTATATATTAAGGGCACTACACAGGCTGGATAATGGCCGCCGAATTGTTTGCCTGCCGTAAGGCAACGGCAACTATTCTGATATAAGGCACCTCCAGGGAAGGATTCACAGCATGTTCGAAGGGTATTTTATAGAATTTGGGTACAGGAGCTTTAAAAGAAAAAATATTTGCGATTGCTATGAGCAAGAACCTTAAGCCCCAAACATGAAAGATAAAATGTGCAAGTTATTTAATCAAGGATGCTAATAATATTATGACAAGTCAGGCGATAGATTCGCAGGTAAATACAAATGAAGTTCATCATGAAAAGGACTTTTCAGAGTTTAGAAAGTGCGCTGAGACCCATGAGGTGCTCAATCAAGCAACACCGTTAGAAAACTATAATGCTTATTCGTCTGATCCAATATTAGGCCATTGGTTTCGTACGTTTAGCCAGTCATTAGCAAAAGCAAACCACGTGTTTGACAGTAATGAAAAAAAGTGTTGGGAATATGGCAAATGTGTTGGACATGAATTGCAGTCAGCTGGTTTACTCGCAAATAAGTTTAGGCTCTATATGGATTCCTAGGGGGTTATATCAATAGCTCTATTAGATCATTAAGTAAGCTTTTTCCTCGGCACTTTATATTGTACACAAACTCAAATAATGCTAAATAAAAAGGTAGTTTTTCTTGAGAAATACCTCGATGAGGTCTTAACCATGAGCGTAGTAATGACCAACAACCTTCAATGGTGTTAACATGTACTTCGTGAAAACCATCCCCATCTTCATCACGAGCATACTCCCCTTTCCCATGACAAACGGTTTTATGTTGATATCCCCAACTCTTTAGTC
>NZ_AUAF01000091.1 GCF_000428585.1 Zooshikella ganghwensis DSM 15267
AGTACATGTTAACACCATTGAAGGTTGTTGGTCATTACTACGCTCATGGTTAAGACCTCATCGAGGTATTTCTCAAGAAAAACTACCTTTTTATTTAGCATTATTTGAGTTTGTGTACAATATAAAGTGCCGAGGAAAAAGCTTACTTAATGATCTAATAGAGCTATTGATATAACCCCCTAGGAATCCATATAGAGCCAAATTAATTAATTCGGCAATAAAAACGTGGAGTGATAAAACTGAAGAAAGCACAACTTTAACCGTTATTAATCATAAGGAAGAGCAAAGCCCTTTTATTGTAAATCACCAGTGGGGAATTCGAGGTGATTTTGATAGGACAAATTTTGGAGGAAGGCCTCCACGCTATGAGTTATATCCTCAAATTGTTGCTCGAGGTAAAGGGTTTGCAATTGCTCCTGGTGTGGTAAAAATCCAAGATAATACCCCAACCACAGCGTCTCTTGTTCTCAAAGATTTACAAGGCAATATCGTTTCCTCTACTTCACTGACTTTATCTAAACCAAAAGAGTACCGCTGGAGCGTAAGAAGAGGTGGAGATAGTGATAACGAAACTGCATTTAGATACATTACAGTCAGAGACTGGAACGGACATGTTAATTTAGGGGAAGACATTCCACAAGGAAAGTATAAAGCTGAAGTGACAGTTGTTGATAATAATTATTATTGGGATTGGAGAAGAACTGATGGTGATCCACAATGGACTGAAAAAACAGAACTCGATATAGTCATTGGTACTCTCATTGATCCAACAAAAATCACCTGGCCTAAAGATCAACAACCAGAAGGTACTGTTGCAAAATTTTATTATCGTGATAAAGGTTTCACTGGTGGTTTTCTACAAGGTGATGTTAAGGCTGAAAATAACCAGCTTTCAGTCACCTTTGAGCGCGCATTTATTGGTGAAGTTGAATACCGCATTGAGTATATCAACCCTGAAACCAATGAAGTTGTTAAAAAAACCAGTGGTATTTTTCTTTCTGAAGATAATAAAACGACAACAGCTGCTTCCGTATTTCACAGTGGTGGTGATTGGGCAGAAAAAACCACTGGCACTGCGATTAAAGGCTATATTTCACGGTTAGATGCGGCTGATATTCAATACCTTGAAGCTAAAGTCGTTAATAAAAATGGCGAAGTTGTTTCTACAGCATTAACCCACCCTAGTTATATTACGCAGCAATTAGGACTATATGATGGCTCCGTTAATTTAAGTGTGGGTGAACCACTCACAGAGGGTGATTACCACATTACGATTACCCAACACTTTAAGGATAATCGACCAGCCCAAACTGAAACCTTTAATTATCAAATTGGTGAGCAACCTTATCAGGCGCAACATATCACTGTTGATGCCAAAGACCTTAACCTGCAATCAGATGAAAAACTTGTTGCTCATTACAGATCAGCCAACTCAGAAGACTGGCAAGCTATCCCCCTCACAACACAAGGCGATAAGCTACAGCTTGCGGTTCCAGCAACGGCACTGACCACAGGTGAGACATACCAGCTAAGGGTCCAATGTCAAAACGCTGCAGGTCAACCGCAAACCCAATTGCTGGGGAGCTTTAGCGCAGGACAAGATGCCAATGTGCAATTATCACATAGCCAGTTTAAAGCCAGTGCAGCACAACCTGGCACCAGTATAAATGGGTTAATTCCCACTAATTTACTTCCACAATTACAAGCCGTCAGTGTTCATGTCAAAGAAGCAGCCTCTGGCGCTTTGCTTACTTATGACGGTCCTATTTGGACATGGCTAGATCAACAGGCAGGTGGGCAGGTCAACATTAGCGATAATACCCAGCTGCCAGCAGGTGCTTACCAGCTCACCGTGACGTATCACTTTAAGGATGGTACCACTGAAACCTCCTCACCAACCACCATCACCCTCAGCGACCAAACCACAACTCGCGCTATCACCGCATTTACCCTACCTAAAACACTGGCGGGCATGGCGGTTCGCTATCGTCCCGTCAATGCTGATACCAATCATTCAGACACTAAATGGCAACAAGCCTTTATTCAGCTTGAAGCTGATCAAGCACAGCTCAAACTGACTCAACTGCACACAGCAACCACCTATGAGATTGAGGTGCTGGCAACAGGGCAACGACTATTAGCTACTACTCAACCAGAGACTGCAGATGGCTCAGCACTTGCAGGCACGCTTAAAGTGGATGGCCAAGGGCAAACGGAATTACAACTGAGACATTTGCTCACCAATGAACAGCCCCAGGTGACCCGACAGCTAAGAGATAGTGCAGGACGGGTCATTTATGCGGTTGATGCTATGGGCTATGTCACCGCGTATCGCTATGACCACTTAAACCGTGTTATTCAACAAACCCAACATGCAACCCCCTTGGTTAGCTCACTGTTGAATTCAGCTACCCCCTTAACCATCGCTGCGGTGACGGAGGTGCTAAACCACCAAACCCCAGCTGAAAAGGTGGCCAATCGCATGGTGGCTACTCGCTTTGATGCAGCGGGTCAGCAACAAGCTCAAGAAGTCTGGCAACTGGGTGAAGCGGCTGCAACCGGCATTTCTCCCGTGGTATTAACGGTTGCCAATAGCTTGCATCAACAAAGTGCTGAAGTTGAAAACCAACACTGGGAAATGCGCTGGATTAAACCTGATCCCTTTACGGAGCCTAAAGTAGAGCTTTACCCCGTAGAAGGTGGCTATGCCATTAAGCCCGGCCATATCAAAACAGTGGATGACAGCCCTGTTGGTGTCTATGTGGCCATTTACGATATGGCAGGTAATGTGGTTGATGAGTATGAATACACCCCCATGGGTGGCTTTGAAAACTGGAAAGAGAAGCAACCCGATGGCAGCATCACTGAAAAAGGCCGCTGGATCGTTCCTGAGTGGCAAGGACAAGTCAACCTGGCCAGAAAACATCTCGCACCAGGGCAGTATAAAGTCAAACTGTCGTTTATCGATAATCGCCATGACGAAGGCGATGCTGACATGTGGAGTGAAAACCAATGGACGACACTAGTCATTGGCGAACCCCCTAAAAATACTCAGGTCAGCTGGAACACCCCCAAACTCACTGGCGACTTTGCCACTACCTTCCGCTACCGCCCCGCGAACACTGAAGAAGCCTGGCGCAACAGTTCAGTCAGTCAACAGAATGAAAAGATTACTGCTGAGCTTACCCAAGCAGAAGAAGGCCGATTTGAATACCAGCTGGAGTATAAAGACAGCCAAGGAACGCTACTAAAACAGTTCACCGGCACCTTTGTGAGCCGTCCCAACAGCGTGCTGGTGGTGGAAAATATTACGAAGGCGCAAACCCTTAACCACCACAACCACCTGGGCCAACGTACTGCAGTGACAGATGCCAATGGCCATACCACCTTTTTTGCTTATGACGCAAAGGGGCAACTAACCCGTGAATTGCGGCCTACCACTGTCGATGCTGAAGGCTTAGACACCCATGGTCAACTCGTCGAGTACCAGTACGATGCGTTGGGCCGTAAAGTCTCGCAACGAGAGTTTGTTGACCCTGTATCGCTGGCTTCAGGCATTGCGCAAACCATTCCCGATACCGCAAAGGCACGCATCACGCGCTATCAATACGATGCCAGCGGTCAACTGTTAAAAGTCATTGGTCCAAGCTGGCACCCAGCAACGGCTGCCAAAGAGTCTGCCAGCAGTACCTCAACAACGGCCCCAACAACCGGTAACTCAACGAATTCCAGCGTTAAATTAACCATCAGTAATAGTGTATTACCCCAAAGCACTGAGGTTGAAAACCAACATTGGGAAATGCGCTGGCATAAGCCTGATCCATTCACTGAGCCTACCGTCGAGCTTTACCCCGTTGCAGGGGGGTACTCGATAAAACCAGGGCACTTAACCACCACCGATAACAGTCCTACTGGGGTTTATGTCGCTATTTACGATATGGATGGCAAGGTCGTAGACGAATATGAGCACACCAGTATGGGTGGCTTTGAATACTGGAAAGAAAAACAACCCGATGGCTCCGTGGTTGAAAAAGGCCGCTGGATTGTGCCTGAGTGGAATGGGCAGGTTAACCTCGCCCGCACTGAGTTGCCTGCAGGACGTTATCGGGTCAACGTATCGTTTTTGGATAATCGCCATGATGAAGCCGATAAAGCCATGTGGAGCGACTCCCAATGGGTTGAGTTAGTTATTGGCCAACCAGCTACCCCAAGCAAAGTAAGCTGGCAATTACCAGAAGCGCTTAAGGATACCCGTGTTCAATTCCGCTATCGCCCGACAGGTACTGATCAACCCTGGCAAACCAGCAACATCACGCGAGCAGATCAACAGATCACCGCGGAGCTGACAAAAGCAGCATTTGGAGAGTTCAACTACCAGCTAACCTATGTTGATGCCCAAGGTAACACTGTCAAGCAGCTTACAGGCACTTTTACCAGCCGCCCCAATAGCACACTTGTGGTAGGTGAAAATCAACCAACACCGAGTCCACAGCCAAGCCCTACACTAGTAGAACCCTCCAGTCCCATTGTAACTGCCCACCAGTATGACTTCCTGGGCCGACAGGTAAGTACTACTGAAGCGGTAGGCACTGATCAACAACGTACCACTCAGCGACAGTATGATGCCCGAGGGCTGAAAATTGCTGAAACACAAGCTGCAGGCCAAATGGAAGCGACAACCCAACGCTTTCACTATGATGCGTTGGGCCAACTAAGCGCGACCACTGATGGGCGTGGTAGTGCACTGGTTGATAGTGATAGTGCATGGGCATTGGCAGAACGTACACGCGCAGGCATTGTCGATGCACAAGACTATGGTAAGCGCGCCTCAGCATTGACGACTACAGAGCGCGAGCAACTACTAGCCCTGTACACCCAGCACCAACAGCTAGATAGCTTAGGTCGTAAAATCAGTCAAACGGATGCGAACGGCCATACCATTCACAGCCAGTTTGATGCTTTTGGTAATCTCATTCAGAGTACTGATGCCCGTGGTGCTGTTCGACACTTCTTTTATGATGCCAATAACCGACTCCAGCTAGAGGTAGATGCTGCGGGCTATGCCACGCACTATGCCTATACGGCCAATGATCATGTGGCTCAGAAGACCCGTTATCAACAAGCTCTGGATTTAGCACAGGTTCATCCACAGGCCGATGCCAGTAAGCTCATTGAGCAGTTGAATAATAGTGGTGTGCAGCAACAAACGCGCTTTGAGTATGATGCAGCAGGACGGGTTACCCTGGAGCATGATGGCACTTATCAACAAACCTACCAGTATGATGGTGTGGGTAATAAAACCGCCCATACCGATAAAAATGGTTATACCAGTTACTTTGAATACAACGCAGCAGGCCAGCTGACCCGCAAGCAATCCCCTAAGGTGCAGGTCGTTACTGATGCGTTAGCAGGCAAAGTTGAAGCCCAACACCTTATTACCACACATCGTTATGATGCCCTGGGCCGTAAAACCGCTACCACAGAAGCGGCTGGAACCGCCCTGGCCGCAACGACCCTGTATGAGTACGATGCCCAAGACCGGTTGATTAAAGAAGTATTACCCTCTCGCACCGTGCTCCAGCTTCAGACTAATGGCGAATCCCAAACACGCACCGTAAAACCTGAGCTAAGCCGAGTGTATGACTTAGCAGGTAACCTCATACAACACACTGATGGCAACGGCAACCGCACCACGTACTACTTTAATGCCGTTAACCAAAAAGTCGCGGAAGTCACTGCGAATGGTGTACTCACCGAGTTTGAGTACGATGCTGCCGGTAATATGATTCGCCAGCGTGTCTATGATGACCCTGTATCACTGCCGGTCGATCGCCATCAGCCACCTCAGCCCAATGCGAATGCTAGCTTTCGGGAAACCCACACCCAGTTTGATGCACAAAACCGAGAACTGGCGTCAACGGCTCAGCGAGGGCTTTTTTACAGTGCTGAACAAGGCTACTTTGAAGGGCAACAACGTACACAAAACCAGTTCGATGCGAATGGCAACCTGACGGTTAAGGTTGATGCTAATGGGCAACAGCAATTCACCTGGTACGATGCCAAAAACCAAGCCGTATTAGTGGTTGATGCAGCGGGCTATGTGACACAGCAAGCCTTTGATGGTGCAGGCAACCTCATTAAAAGCCATCGCTATGCGCAACCATTACCCCAAACACTGTGGCGATCCTTAACCGCTGACACCCCTTTAACCACTATAGAACAAGGGTTAACCCCCTCAACCAGCGACCGGATTACAACCCACCGCTACAATGCCCAAAACCAGCGTGTTGAAACACGATTACTGGGCATTCAACACAACGAGGTCTTAGCGGACGGTCAGTTACAGCAAGGGGTTGCTGACCAGGTCACCACCTATGGTTACGATGCCCTGGGTCACCAAGTACTGATTCGCAAGTTTGGAGAAATGACCACAGCCAATGGCGAAAAGCAGGTCGTCGGCAACGTTGAACAGCGCCAACAGCAGTTTGATGCATTAGGTCGCCAAACCACAGCCCAAAATACCCACTTTACCGATGCATCGGGTGCCCAGGTAACGCCCACAACCGTCGTTGGCTACAACGCCCTGGGCCAAACAACACTGCAAGTGCAGAAAGCCAATGCCAATACCGCCTCTTATGACTTGGCTGACCAGGACCTGATCACCCGTCACCACTATGATGCCGCAGGCTTACTCCGCAAAACGGTGGATGCCAATGGCGCCGCTATCGACTTTCACTATGATACTCAGGGTAATGTGGTGCGTAAGGATGTAATCCGCACACAAGCGGATGGTGCTCAACACACAGTTCAAACCCGTCTTGGCTACGACGCCCTGAATCGTGAAGTGAGCCGAATAGATGCGGAAGGCACAACCTATCAAACCCACTACAACAGCCATGGCCAGGTCACTGAAAAAATCATCAATGGTCAACAGCATGAGTTTTTTGAGTATGACCAACTGGGTCGGCTGGTAAAAACCAACCAGCAAACCGGGGCCACCCGTCTTTATGGTTATGACCAAAATGGCAATATGACCTTGCAAGTGGCTTCGGCGGGTGCCGATCTCAGTCAATTATCACTCGCTCAGCTGCGCAACCTCGACTTAAAAAGCGATACAACAGCGCAGCTGGCTGTGACCGTGCAACGTTACGATGCCCGTAACCAGCTCACAGACGTGATCCAGCCTGAAATGACCACCCTGATAAAGGATGCTGAGCTTACCAAAGTGGATCAAGTGGTCGAAGCAAAGCCCTTTAGCCGTGGGTCACTGGATATTCAGGGAGGTGAGCGGTTCCAGATTGATATCAAACTTTATGGCCGAGCACGACGCAGTAATTACCCCGCTATTCACTACCACTTACAGGAGTTTCATGTCAGCTGGCAAGGGCTGGAAGGCTACACAGGCAAACTTAAGGTTGACTGGAACTCAGGCTTCAACCCCAATGCTAAAGGCAGCTGGATAGTCGATGCAGCTGCAGGCACTGTGGGCGTGAATATGTATAGTGGTCACTGGTGGCGAAATGCTACAGCTGATGGCATGCACAATGATGGGATTTATTATCACATCAATGTGTATAAGCAAGATGAAAATCAGCAGTGGGAACTATTGACCAAACTG
The DNA here is from genome assembly GCF_000428585.1 of Zooshikella ganghwensis DSM 15267. Taxonomy (GTDB): domain Bacteria; phylum Pseudomonadota; class Gammaproteobacteria; order Pseudomonadales; family Zooshikellaceae; genus Zooshikella; species Zooshikella ganghwensis. The sequence goes on from NZ_AUAF01000091.1 coordinate 7,619, forward strand.
GATGACCGTTATCAGTGGCAAGGTGGCTACCACTCACGTGGTGGAGAAGCACATAGCTATCGTGACCAACAAATTCACCAGCTACCCCGCTTATTAACCCTTAAAGACCAGCCTCGCGATGCCAGTCGGGTTCGGCTCTATTATCGGCCCAAGCAAGAAGCAGACTACGCTGCACGCCCCTATAACGAGGAAAACTATAATCCCGCAAAATACACCCACTATGTGGATGGCTCCCGCCTTAAAGTGAATGAAACCACCAGTCGCTGGGGCTTTGATTTAACCAATGCCCCAGGCTTGGAAAAAGGTAAAGCCTATGAGTATTACTATGAGGTGCTGGATCATAAAGGCCGCTTAGCGAATCGGGCTGAGGGCATTATCAATTGGGGAGGATCTGATAACACCTCTGCCACACACAGCAATACCGGTCGGCCCCCCGTTAAGCGCAGCACGATGGACTACCTGATTGGTGAAGGTAAGCTGGAGCAGCATGCCATCCACCGTCAACAGCGCTTTAATGCCTTTGGTGAAATCATTGCTGAAACCGATGGCCTGGGTAATAAAACCGCGTTTAGCTACAACAAGCTGGGCAAACTGACAGAAAAGCAAAGTGCGGCGGTCAGTGTCACCCATGCCAATGGGTTTATTGAACAGCTACGGCCTACAACCCACTACCATACCGATCTACAAGGGCGAACGGTCGGTGTAACCGATGCCAACGGCCATACCAATACCCAACAGTGGTTGGAAGATCAGGTAGTAAAAGAGTTTCATGCTGATGGCGGCGTTAAACAGTTCCATTACGATGCCTTTGGTCGCAAGCAGCAGGAAACAAATGAGCTGGGGCAAGTCACTCAGTTCCACTATGACCATGCGGGGAATCTGCTTCATGTCGATCGCGCAGGTAGCAATGATGACCATTACACCTACGATGAAGCTGGCAACCGCACTAGTCATACCAATGCGTTAGGCCATAAAGAAACCTACCGTTACGATGGCATGGGTCGCGTTCGTGCACACACTGATAACCTGGGCCATACCACGCAGTATGATTATCAGTGGGATGCAGACATTGGTGCCGAACGCTTTGATGAAGCCACAGATGCCTATAAAAAACAGTCGGAGCATGCCATTGGTGGTTGGCGCAAAACCACTACCGATGCGGAAGGCAACCAACGCGTTGATCACCATGACCTGTATAACCGGATTCGTTTTCACCGAGATATGGGGGGCCGGCAAACCTGGTATGACTATAACCAGGCAGGCTGGTTAGTCGCGCAACGGGGTGATACCAAACTCAATAATGACAAGCATTTTGACCAGGAAATTCACTACCGCTATTACAACAACGGCTATATCAAAGGGATTGATGATTTAGGCATTAATGCCTTTGCTGAATTTCAGTACGATGCGAACGGCAACCTGACCTTTGAAGGTTATAGCTACAGTGATGCGGAACGCGGTCATGAAAAAGTCTACACCCAGCGAAGCTTTATCAGTTATGACGCCGCTAACCGCATTGATCATATTAAAGATGAGCAGTATGAGCTGCGTTATGAATATGATGCTGTCGGTAACCGACGTCGGGTCTTTAGCCGTTATCTACAGCCGAATGGCTTAACCGCCTCCCAGGACTTTTGGTACGCCTATGATGCGATGAATCGCTTCACCATCACCCAGGGTCAGTTAAGTGGTGAGCGCGCAACGGATAAGGCCAGCCATGCGGTTAACGTGGTTGCGGGCGATAAAGGCTATGCTGTCACCTATAACGCACTGGGCCAACGAACCTCTGCCCAGCATGGTCAAAATCACGAAGCCTATGCCTATGACGCCAATGGCTTTTTATCCACTACCCATATCAATGATGAGCTGCGGGCACGCCGAATTAATGATGCCGCGGGTAATGCCTCGGAGTATCTTGAGTACAAGTCTGACGGCAATCTGCTCAAGCACGTTCGCAATACCTACAATGCCAATAACCGTAAAACTCAGGAGCATACGGTTACTGATGGCAATAACACTGGCGTCAAATACAGCTTTGATAAAGCGGGCAATTTAAAGCAGTCCGTCACCTATGGTCGCGACCCTGAGTTGACCACCCGCTATACCTACGAGCTGTGGGATGACTACAAACAGAAGCAAATTGAGTTAAAAGCCAGTACCGATGCGGATCTGCAATATGACTGGGCACCAGGCTTCAGCTTTTTTGAATATGATGCGAATGGTCATGTCAGCATGGCGCGCGATGATTACCACCAGCGTATCTTCCGCTATGTGAATAACCATAAAGGCCAAGTACTGCGCCGTACGGAAAAAGGCGAAGGCTACCTGAAAACCCATAACTATTACTATGTGAATGGCTTAGGGGTAGGTGATGTCGGTGATGATGGCCCCTCTTACACCGACTACGCGACGCAACTGGCCTTATCCGAAGGGTTGCAGCGCAAACCCGATAAAATCACCCCGGTTTACAGTGCTGACTTTGATGCCAACTACCAGCCCATCAGCGCTGATTACCCTGCCCAATCGCCTGGCAGTTACACCGTCAACAAAGGCGATACCTTACAAAGTATTGCCCGTGCTTTATGGGGTGATAGCAGCCTGTGGTTTTTAATCGCTGATGCCAATGGTATCGAGGATCCACAAGCACTAAAGGAGGGGTTAGTACTTACTATTCCTAACAAAGTTACCAATATTCATAACAACAGCTCAACGTATCGTCCCTATCAACCTGGCTTAGCCCTGGGTGATACCAGCCCTACCCTGCCGGATATGCCGCCTCCCCCTCATAAAGAAGGTGCTTGTGGTGGAGCGGCTGAGTTGATCATTATGGTCGTAGCGATTGCGGCAGCGGCAATAGTGGGGCCTTGGGTTGCAGGCCTTATGAAAGGTATGGGCATCGTAGCAGCCATTGGCGCTGGTGCAGCCGCCAGCGTGGCTGCCAGTACCGCAGGCCAAATAGCTGGAATCGCTATGGGGGTTCAAAATGGCTTTAGTTTTAGCCAGGTTGCCAAGGCCGGTATACGCGGCGCAGTGGCCGGTGCTGTAACCTTTGGTGTTGGCGAAGGTTTAACTGAGTTGGCTGGCGATGGTGTGCAATGGGCCAAGCAGGCTAGCGACTTTTTGAATAATGCTGACAACTACTGGGCAAAAGAAGTAGTCGGTGATATTGCGAGTCAAAGTGTTGGCATGGCTCTAGGCTGGCAAAAGAAATACGACTGGCGTCAGACAGCAGTTGCAGGGGTTAATGGTTATATTGGGCAGAAATCCGGTTTAACTGCAGAGATGGAACGAGCCAAAGCTTCATCCTACGTTGAAGCACGTGCTCCAGCCTACTTCAAGAGCAGTATGTTACATGAGTTGGTGCAAACTGCTGTATATGGGGATGGTTTTGATTTTGCTAGAGCAGCAGCTGGAACTATTGGTCACAGTGTAGGTGGTGCGTATGGGAAGGATTTTAGTGAAAATATTCTTAACTCAAAAAGGGTTGAAGAAGCTCTAAATAATCTAAAAGTCACTGCTGAAATAACAGACCCTCGAGGTTACTTGGGTATTAATTCTAACCAAGCCTATGATGTATTAACTTACGAAGAATATCAGGATGTTAAACGTCAACGTGGTGGATTGTTTCCTGATCATGCAGTTTCATCGCTTCCACAAAACACTTTTTATCAGTTAGGTAGTGGGCAAGATCCATCTCTATTAAACCCTGAGGAAAATAATAATGACATTGATGGTGCTTATGCGCTGAACTTAATGGCGTATTCACAAGGACTTAGTGAGTTCGATGCTACTTATAATGATGGTAATGGATTTAGCAGACAATTTAAAAGAAGTATAGAAGGAAATGCGCTTTCTACATGGCAAATTACGCAAAATCTGCTCGGCTTAGGCCCTGATGGTTCTTTCACCAATACACTGTTTGGGATGGCGCAAGGAACAGTTAATGGTATTAAAGATGGTCTTTCATTAGGCTTAGCAATCCTTAGTCATAACAATGAAGAAATTGCTATAAGGGCAGCTAAAGAAACTGTCCCCTACCTAGATGCTTACATAGAGAATGGCTGGCAGGGAGCAGCAGGTCTATATACTGCAGAAGCCACATGGAATTTAGGATCAATGGCTGTTGGAGGTTTAGCAGGAGCCGGACTAAAAACCAGTATTCGGTTTGGGTTAAATAAAGCAGGTTTAAGACTACAGTTTCCCTATGAGTTTTCTTCTGGAACACTATATAGTAATGGCATTGACCCCAGTAAAATTCGTAGCCCACTGGTATTTGCTAATAAAACTCAACAACGACATTCTTCTTGGGCTGGTAATATCCAAAGTATTAATAATACAATGGGCAACTTGGGTATGAGGGCACTTAAGCAGTCAGGTGGTAACTGGCAAAAAGCTGAGGAGCTTCTTGGTAAGTACTCAGAAATGATGAACAAACGATTTATTTCAGTTGGTAGCTCAAAAAAGTCTGTAAGAGAAGCTGCAGCTTATAATAATAGTGCAATAGGTAAAAGATTTGGTATCAGGGCTCCGTCATTTGATGAAAATGGAAATCATATCCCTGGCACATCGCGAATTGACCTAGGAGTTATCTCTACGGCCCTTCCTGGCAATCCAATAATTTCTGGTATAGATATAAGTTATAGTTACAATAAGTTATTCAAACTCAACAAATATAAAAATGCTTTTGGTGAAATTCCAATGGCAGACGTTAGATATGCTAGAGACTTGTCGTTAAAAAATAATGAAATAAAAGAATACATAATATGGTATTAAGTTTAGAGGGTATATATGACAACTTTTGAACACAATGTGTTAAACAATTGGAATGACCTGAATTGGAAGCATAATTTCTTAGATGAGGTCGTCAGGCATTTATCAAAAACTGGTGACTTAGAGGCTTATTTTGATATTTTAAATATTATAAAAAAAACCTTATCTGAGGAAGAAACCGTAGAAATATATCGAAGACTCCAATCGTCTAAAAGGCCTACCTTCGAATGGAAAGATGACTTCATTAAAATTTTCTCTATTACTGATCAAAATATTTTACCTCCTCCTATAATGGATGAAGAGGAGGCCAGAAAAAAAATGGTTGAAGGCAGAAAAAAAGCTGAAGAAAAATTAAACGAGGAATTATCTAGTTTCAAAGGAGATATAAACGGAGATATCCCTTTTTAATTAAATAACATAGAAGCCACTATTTAACTAACGTTAAACAATAGGCAGCAGCAATAAACCACCCTGCTGCCTATAATTTTATTAAACCTTAGTTGGATGTGGAAGAATGACGAGCCCTCGGAGCCGGCTAGTCAATAAGGCAGATACATCACACAGTATATTCAAGAAAACCAGTAGATTTTTTTTAGCGATGATAACATAGTCGACATTTTCAATGCTTGACCAGTTAAAACAAGGTATCAATTTACATCATGTTGACAGAAATTGCGGTAGCTGATGCATATGGGGCAGGTTTTGAGTTTTCTTCTAAGGAAAAAATTGCTAGATATAACGACCTAAGTAGTTACACAACGCATGACTTATATGATATGCAAGGCAAATATACTGACGACACTCAGATGTCTATTGCAGTTGCTGAATTAGTACTTTCTAAACCAGCTTGGTCAGAAAGGGATATTGCATCAAAGTTTGTAGAATGCTTTAAAAGGGATCCTCGTAAAGGCTACTCTAAAGGTTTTTATAGTTTGCTGCAGGAAGTAGATAGTGGGGATGACTTATTACTCAAAATCAGAAATAACAGCGATAGAAACAGTGCTGCAATGAGGGCTGTACCACTAGGTGTAGTTAAAGACAAAGATGAGTTGATAGCAAAAGCTAAAATGCAAGCTGCTGTCACTCACAATACAGACATTGGAATAAAATCAAGTTGCGCTGTAGCATTGGCAGCACACTTTGGTATTTATCAGAAAGGACAGCTCTCACAACTAAAAACATTTTTAGAAAGCACATCATTTTCAGGGTGGGACTATGACTGGTTTACAGAAGTTTCAGTAAGTGCATTCGATACAGTGAGTGCAGCCTTCAGTTGTTTGCTAAGTTGCCAGAGTTTGAAAGGGTTGTTAAAAAAATGCATCTCCTTAGGAGCTGATACTGATAGCGTTGCATCTATTGCTGTTGGCTTAGCGACATGCTTTGAAGAATATGACAAAGCGCTACCTCTTAATTTGATAGAAACCCTTGATGAGTCAGTATATGGGTTAGATTATTTAAGTGCTCTGGATAAAAAATTAGTTGAATATACACATAGCGGAGGGGTTTCAATTACAGAATAAAGGCTACCATAAAAATAGCAGCCTTTTAACTTTTAGTACTTTATTGTAATACCTTCTCAGGGAGAAAGCCTAATAGATATTAAAAACTACCGCCAAGACCAGGTCATATCATCGTCAGCTGTGATCATAACTTGCCAGCTAGTTGGATCGTAGGTTAAGGATAAGTCGAAGTTAGCTAAATTGCGTAAATAATTTCCATTCCACTGCCAACGCTGGGCACGACTATTATTGCAGCGTTCAATCACTAGTTTTCCACCCTCGTTTATTTTTGCTGTGGCACACATATTGGTTGCATGAGCAGGACGTAAACGACCATAACTGTCTTGCCACCATTTTTGGTTATTACCTGAATGGCAATCCCAAGCAAGAATTAAGTTACCATCAGTAGTGCCACTATCTGCTACATCCATGCAATATCCATCACTCGATACTATTTCTCGCCAGGTGTCACTTGGTGTATTACTATCCTCAGAGGCACGAGTAAATAATTCGTTTACTACTGATGTGAGTGGCTGACCATAGCGAGAGGCTTGCTTCGCTTTATTTTTCCATTTTTCAGGGACGGATTGGCCTACACTCCACTTACCTGAACCGTTCTGCCAGGATTGCGCCATAGCATTGGGTGTTGGTGTCCATAAGAAATCGGGATGGCGATTACTGTACCACTCTCCACCTAAGATTTTACCTTGGTCATTTAATTCTAAGTCATAGTAATAACTGACTCTGGTAATACCATCATATTGGGGGCTATCAGTACGACGGTGGGTGGGGTTGGTTTCTACGACATAAGACACATCCATTCTTACCCCAACAACATGGGTTGACTGGTTGCCACGGTAATTACTAAATTTATCTTTAGTATAGCTAGATAGTGGAATAGTGGCTGCTTGAGCAGAAGCATAAGTCGCGTTGGTCTGGGGATTGAAATAAGTGACTTTATATGACTGAATAGGTTGGTTCCAAACCTGATAATCATAAGTAGCATCCATAATTAAACTACGACCAGAGATGCCTATTTGGTTAACCACTGAAATATGCCAACTCCCTGGATTAGTGTCAAAACACACATTATTAATTATTCTACCATTACTATCCCGTTCAGGATTTTTTATATTACAGCGGCTACCAATAAAACGGTTATCAAACCTGGCATTAGCCCATAGTAAGGTGGCTAAAGCTTTAATGTCAGATGGATACAAAGTAAGATCTTCACCACTGGCATCTTTAACATTTAACGTTTTTATGGGGCGAGGTAGCATGTAAGCTGCAGGAGCCCAGCCATGGCATAACCCCATCCACCGTTCCACTTTGCCACTACGCTCATAATAGCCTTTGCCACTATTCCAAGCATTTGTTGTCAGAGTGAAACTGGAATCGCCCATCAGCAGGTCATATTTTTCAGCGGGGGATAAATTATCCCGTGCCTGTCCATAATAGGATGAAACAGGTTTAGTCACATAGCTGAAGTCCCAATAATCTTTCCAATTACTCGGTGATGCACGCCATAAGTCACTATCAGCATAACGCCATGCCGCAGCACCTGAGTAAAGAGGCCAATAAGTATCTGACCAAGGCTGCACTTCAAGTGCACGTTGTTTTGGTGCTTCGTTATCAAGCGTATATAAGTTACTAATAACATTGTTACCTAAATCTACTAATCGTGCAGGGTTATCATTGCTATAATTTATAGGTGCTCTTGGAATGTCTAATCGAGCACTGTTTCCTCTCATAATTTTTTGTCGAGCTTGATCTTTATATTGAATATAATTTCTGTTATTAACAGCTGTATCCGAAAATAATGTGTTAGCATGTCCTGTTTTAGGGGGGAGCTGATCCATTGTGGCCGCAGGATCTTGATGAAACTGATTCATATAAGTGTCTATTTCTTCATTTACGCCTGCCAATAACCAAGTAGGAGACATTGCTAATGTTAAAGCTGCCAGCCGTAGCGGTTTGTTAATCATGAGTATTCCCTTGCCTTTTTTATTTTATTTAAGTTCAATTAAAGCGATTGATAATCTTAGTGAGTCAAGATTACATTTTTATAGTCATAGATAAAAAAAGAAACACTTTAGATTAAAAATAAATTATTTAACATTTCTGGCAAGTATGGGAGGGCATTATTTGAAGGTGACTCTTGATGAAAATACTTTAGGTATCTCTTTATATAACTATTTAGTAACTTTTCACTTTTATTTTGAATTATACAAAAAGTGTATTCTTGGTTTCTACTACTTTTATTGTTTACTGAACCTATTTCATAAACTAGTTCAGGTATTAAAACCCGTGTTTTTCTTTACCCAAAGCGAAGGGTTATTTAGGCGAGGCCACCGAGCGATGAAGCCCCAGGAGTTTAGATAAACTAAATGACTGGGGTGGCAGTTAAATGCTCCTCGGCAATAGCGCCTGCATTGCTCTACTATATAACATCCATGTCATTATGCATAAACTGCATTCACACCACCCTTGGTGTTCAAGAGCGATGGTAACAAAGCCTAAAAATCATTCGCTAAGAGTATAGCTACTTTGGAGTACCAAGCTATACATTAATAAACTAAGCTTCACTCAAAAGTTTACGCCTAAATACAGTTAGTTTATTTTTCAATGGCTTAACAAACCAATAATTGCCGACAACAAATAGCGTCAACCAAATCATATGTCTTCTTGTTCCGAAATACATTGAGCACCAAGGAGCATGTTTAATAGGTCCCTCATATACAACATTTGGAATTACTTTTTTTTGCAAACTAGCTACTTTTGGTTCTACTGAAGCTCCCATCATAAAACGCTTACCTAGCATACAATAGTCGTAAAATGTGACTATATATATTATACCGCGTCCAAACGAATTTAGACCTCTATTCATCCAAATACAACATCCTTCTACCATATTATCTTTTGGAGGAATATTACATGTATCAAAACGTTCTGAAGGTATGTCTGATAAATAGCGATGAGGGATATTTCCGTTTAATACGTAACCTGCAATAGGGTTTCCATGCTTATCATAAAAAAAGCGTACAATGGATGCCCTTTTTAGATATTCAATATCAACGTGATTGCTAGAGCTTTCATAATAAAGCTTTTTAAAAAGTTCGATTTGAGCATTATCCTTTGCAATTTTTGTTGATATCACTTTTTACTCCTTAAACTCATAACGTCCTGGTGAAATGATATTATTTTTATCTACAGATTTTTTAATTATTTTTCGTAGCCAAACCGCCCCAGTCTCGTAATGATATTGGTCAAGCGGCATTTCATCGACTGCACGTCGATAAGGTATCCATTTATTTTTAGAGTAAAGCTCCCTTAAACTCTCTACTAGTTTTTTAGCTTTTTGTGTTTCTTCTACACTACTTGCATCATAATAAACACTGATAATTGCCTGACAAAGCATTGATGTTACAGCTGTAAGCGTAACGGCTAGCTCAAAGTTATACTTATTAAACTCTTGTTCAGTTAAGCCCATGAACTTTTCAACGTCAGCCCCTAGCATTGGTAATGAAGGTGCTACCCACATAAATCCACAACCATTTTCAATTGGGTCAATATCAGTTCTGGGTGTAGACTGCTTATTACGCCAATAACATCCCTTGAGAGCAACATTATTAGGAATGCCTTCAAAGATTCCCATAGCGTGGTATATATCTTCAACATTACTATTTATAGTATTTATTTTCGGAAGCCATTTTACATGTTTAGCCAGCCAGTTTGTTATTTTATTAATTCTATTTAATGTTGAGTATGAGATAATATAAACTTTAGCAATACCTTTTAATTGTCTTTTTATCCTTTTTGCTTTTGCTTTTGCTACCGATGAGCTTCCTAAAATCGCAAATGAAGACATCCAAGGTGATAATTTATATTTTTTCAGGAGCTCTGCTAACTCTTCTTCAGTAAATGTTGAGTTCGAACTTTTCCGGTCAAAATCAAACTGGTGGAAAATCCCTAACATTCTGTAGTGATTACCAATATGAGGTAGTGCCGTAATAGTTTGCTCAGCTTTTAATAGCCGCATTGCATCAATATACTTTGATATTGATGATTTGTGGTTAAGCTTGATAATGCATCTTAAACTTTCTTCTTGTCTTGCAACTAACTCCAATCGTATACCAACAACAACACCAATATTATTTTGTGTAAATAGTTCATGTAGACCTGCACTGAACCCCACTCTTCCAATGAAACGTCCTGGTGTTGTCAAGTCACAAACATCTCCATTAGCCATTACTACCTTAGTAACAGCAAAATGTCTTGTTCTATATCCTAATGGAGAGTGTCCAAATCCTCTTTCCAATATATTACCGATTATACTTGTATCAGGCCCAGCCCCTGTACAATCCATCATCCAATTTGTGTTTTCGAGAAATTTCGCTAATTGGCCCTGGGTTACTCCAGGCTCCACCTCAACAGATCCAAGCTCAGCATCAAAATTACTAATCTTATTCAGCTTTTTTAAATTAATAATTATGCAGTCATTGACTGGCGGACAACTTCTACCATAACCCCAATTATTGCCACATGAAACAGGGTAAACCGGTATATTATTTTTATATGCATCACTTATGCATTTTCTTAATGACTCTACACTCTCTGGATAAATAATGCCTTTTATAAGTCTGTTGTGTTCCGCAATACCACTAATACTTACTTTACGAATAGCATCATCGTTATCAATAAGATTTTTACCGAATATTTCTCTTATACTGTGAGTACTACTACTTCCAACCAAGATAAATCCCTTATCTGCTTATTATTAAAGCACTTATTAAGTTACTACAAAATTAGTCACGAATGATTTCTAGGTTTTGTTATCTTCTTTCCTCACCCCAATCTCCAATTAATATAGGCTCATGGGGCTACGTCACTCGATGGACGCACCTAAAAACCATTCGTATTGGGTATAGATTCATGCTTATTCATTAATCGCTGCACCAGCAAAAAACCTTGCTAAGAAGCACACATCATTAATTCAAAACAAACTTAATTAAAAACAACTAAAATATCAACAAACATTGTAGTAACCACTATACTTTATTAATCTATATACTACAATTTTAAGACACTACAGTTCCTATCACCTCTGAAAGCTATCAATCATATAACATAAATTATTTTTAAAGATATAAACTTAACCAGTACTGCCCAACAATCTTACTAAAGATCATATCACCATAATTGGTATTTATAATTTTTTATAAGTGACTAATAATTATTCAGAACAGAGTTTGTGTTCAAAGCGCTTAAACTATGAAAATAAACTGTATGATGGGCATTGTTATAAGCATCTAATGCATCAAGAAAGCCTTGATATTGAACAAAATATACTCTAAAGTTCGCGCTTATGTTTTTGGCTATAAATCGATCAACCTATAGAGTTTAAACTGTGAAAATTGGTGTAGTTGGCTTTAGTAAGCGGCAGTTTGATCAAAAAACTGCTCGTGCTTTACTTAAAAATGAAATTAGTGGAATCATGAGTAAAACTGACTCTTCAAATATTGAAGTGGTCAGTGGTCTTACAAATACGGGCGTTCCAAAAATAGCTTATGAAATTGCTGTTGAGTTGGGTTTGACTACTGTAGGAATATCAGCCAAAAGGGCTTTAAGCGTAAGAAGTGGAATCTTCCCTTGTGACAAGCAAATTATTGTTGGAACAAACTTTGGTGATGAGTCTGATACTTTTATTGAATACATTGACTATTTGATACGGATAGGCGGAGGACCGCAAAGCAGAAAAGAAGTTACTATGTTTAAGGATAACAAACAGCTTTCCTATAGTGAACTTTCCAACCGCTTGATTGAACATGAAGTAGAATGGTATGGCCCCCAAAAACGCTACACAACCTGATATTATGAACAAAGCTGCTATACAGTTTACTGTGAATAACAGCTTTGTTCTTATATTGGCCCTCACGAATCATTGTTTTAGAGACTGTAAAAGATTCTGTGTAACCGCCTATTCTTAATGTTAACAATGTATAAGGATAGGCCATTATGGTGACTCAAAAAGAACTCGAAGCCTTTGCTAAAAAAGCCGCCAAGGGCATTAAAACAGAAAAAGACCTCAATCAATTTGCACAAATGCTCAAAAAGGTCACGATTGAAACAGCTCTTAATACAGAGTTAGAAGAATACTTAAATGATAGCAAACAAGCCCAACCTACCGAAAAAAACAGTCGAAATGGCTACTCCTCAAAGCAGTTAAAAACGGAAGATGG
>NZ_AUAF01000092.1 GCF_000428585.1 Zooshikella ganghwensis DSM 15267
CGTTTCAACCACAATATTAAACCGATCGGCTGAGGACCACTGCTCAGCATTCTTCTTGTTTCCGGGCATAACACAGCCTTTTCTTTTCGCAACCTGACGCCAATTATACAGGGTTTTTGCTGAAATACCGGTTTCTTCTGCAAGTGCTGGAACACTCATATTATGGGGTGGCATCATCTTCGCTAGAATAGCTTCTTTTCTTTCTTTTGATACGCGCTTCACTCATCATTCACCTGCGCCCCTTTCTTTAGATTTTTACTTCAGGTGAGGCGACAACTATCCTGACATAAGGGGTGACCAAGCTTATGCTTATAGAAATCAGGCTGTACATTACTCTGAGAAATCTCTAGCACACAGTAATACTTCATCTGCGTATAAAGACCAAGCAGGTCAAGAAGTTGTAAAAGCGCAAAATGAAGTCACGCGTGCTAAAGAAGAAGCTAACAGAGCTAAAGGTGAAGCTGACCGCGCTAGAAATTATGTAGATAAATATAAGCCAGGGGTTAAAGGTTCTTGGGTTTTTCACGATTACCGTAACTGGGGGACTGATGGCGAAGGCGCAGGTGGAGCATGTATTTATAATGATAATAGCTCATATAAAGCTCTCATGATTGCTGGAAATTCATCAAAGGATGGTAAAAAACGCGCTGTTAAAGTGTTTGATGATTTATATGTACATAGTGTCGCATATGTAAATGGGAGTGAGGTTTATCACAAAGGTAATATAAAGATAAGTTCAAGTGCACCTCAAGGTGGAGGCCATGGTTTTATCTGGTTTAAATACAGCTAATGTCAGAATCTTTTTTTAATGTTAATGGAGCATGGCGTTCCCTTGATACTGCTTATGTCAATGTAAATGGGAAATGGCGTGAAGCTGATGTTTACGTAAATGTAAACGGCAATTGGAACCTTGTATCACTTAAAAGAGTGACATTAAGTGGTGGAACCCACTTTGATTTATTTGCTCACCTAGCCCCCTTAGTTGGAGGAGCGGGTAATATTGAAATAACTTTAAATGGCACTTATCAAGGGACCACAACTGCAGCAGCAGCCTTTTTAATTACAGATACATTTGCAGGTCGCCGTGTCCGTATAATTAATAATGGCCTCATCCTTGGAAAAGAAGGAGCTGGTGGTCCAGGTGGTCCTTGGAATGCTGCAGGTCATGCTGGTGCTGCTGGAGGTACAGCAATTTATGTAAACCCTTCTCATGGCTGTCGTTACCTTGAATTCCACAATGCTTCTGGTGGTCGTGTATATGCCGGAGGCGGAGGAGGTGGTGGTGGCGGAGGTGCTTGGGGTGGCTTAGGTGGTAACTCAAATTATGGAGTAAAAGTGAGTGGTGGCCGCGGTGGCTCTGGAGCAGGTAGCAAGGGTGTCAGCCTCCCAGCTACTGCAGGTGAAGCAGGAGGTTATCAAAATGAGCGTGGCTTTATGTGGGCTAGAGGTGGAGCGGGTGGAGCTGGGGGTAACTTTGGAGCATCAGGAGCACAGGGTGGTACAGGCTCATCAAAGGGAGCACCTTCAGCAGGAGCTTATGGTGGAGGTGCAGGTGGTGCTGCAGGTATCGCTATTCACAACGTAAGCGCTATTACCTTAACTGGAAATACAAGTACAACTCATATCATGGGGAGACGAATTTAATAAGAAATGAAATTTAAAATAATTAAGTACGATGACGAAACGGGCACCTTAGATATTAAATTAGAAAATGGATTTATTTTAAATGTTGGCCTTGATTCACTCACACCAAAAGATGGTCCAACAGAACAAGAGCTTTTAGAAGCTTTATCAAGTTATCTCCCTGACCCAGACTACTTCAATAGACGTATACCTAAAGCCCCTGTGCTTCCTTCCATGCTCAACAAGGAATATACCGCTACAGATGTGCAAGGCTGTGAAGAACCTTGTACCTGGGACACTATAAGAGGCCACAGGAACACTCTTTTACGTGGCTCTGACTGGACCCAAATTGACGATAATACTTTAAATAAAGATGAGCGTGTGGAATGGAAACAGTATCGTCAGAGGCTGCGAGATATTCCACAGGAATACAATAAGCCACAATCTGTTATGTGGCCTGAACAACCTGAATCTGGAGAATTTCAAATATAGTGTTAGATTGGTTTAAAACCTCCCTGCCTTCCATCTTGCTTACTTTATGCTTGGTCTTTGGTGGCTATGTTGTCACTGTAGAACAGCGCTTAAGTCAGCTTGAAGCAAACTACAAGCACCTCGAAACACTGAATAAAGTTGTTGATGATTTAAATAGGCTTATGCATAAAACAGACAAGCGTATAAGTATCTTGGAGGCAACCCTTCTTGGAACGAAAGAGGGACTATAAAAAAGAATACCGTGAGTACCACAGCCGACCTGAGCAGAAAAAAAGACGTGCAATGCGTAATGCTGCAAGACGCTTAATGATTAAAAAAGGTCTTGCCAAAAAGGGTGACGGTAAGGATGTGGACCACAAAGATAGAAACCCCCTAAATAATACCCGCAGTAATTTGCGAATTAAAACAAAAAAAGAAAACAGAGGTTGGAGACGAAATGAGTAGTTTATTTCTACGCTTTATTACTACAAAACTGGTCAAAAAAGTAGTCATTGTCTTACTCTCAGAGTTGGCAAAGAGAACAGATAACAAGGTAGATGATGCTATAGTTGCTGTCGTGGAGAAGGAGACTCTTCATGGATAAGACTGAACTGATGGAAATGGAAGAAACGTTAGCGTGTGCAGGGATAAATTATGTTATCACTGAGCACTCAAACGGTTACCTTGATTTATCTTACCTATCAGCCGTGGGTAACGAAATTGTTGTCGAGTTCCGTCCTAATGGTTCACTTATTGAATAGGAGTATCTTTGTCACAAGACACAAATGACATTTTATCTACCCTTCATACAAAGCTCTCAGAGCACCTTCTTGATAAAATAAATAAAGGCAATTTAACGGCTGCTGAACTGAACGTTATACGCCAATTCCTCAAAGATAATCACATCAGTGATATTCCTCGTGCTAATTCTCCCTATGGTGACTTGCTGAATAGCTTTAGTTTCACCGAGGAAGATGACGCATACCCTTCACACTAAACAAAGATAGGAGCTTAACGGCTCCTTTTTTTGTTCCTGCCTATTTTACCTTATGACCCGAAGCGAAAAAGAATTAGAACACCGATTAAAAACTGATTTTACTTTTTTCCTAACCGTTATTTGGAAGTACTTAAACTTACCACAACCAACACAACTACAAAAAGATATTGCCCTTTATCTCCAAACAGGACCCAAACGAAAAATAATAATGGGGTTCCGTGGGGTAGCTAAGAGCTGGATAACTTCAGCCTACGTTTTATGGCGTTTATACAAAAATCCACAAGTTAAAGTGCTTGTTGTGTCAGCCTCAAAAGAAAGGTCAGATAGTTTCTCAACGTTTACCAAGAGGCTCATTGATGAAATACCTTTCCTAAACCATTTAAAGCCTGGGAGAGACCAAAGAGATAGCAAGATTGCCTTTGATGTGGGTCCTGCTACTCCAGACCATAGTCCCTCAGTTAAATCTGTAGGTATTACAGGACAACTGACAGGGTCTCGTGCAGACATTATTGTTGCTGATGATATTGAGGTTTTAAATAACAGTGCGACACAAACTGCTAGGGATAAATTAGCTGAGCTGGTTAAAGAGTTTGATGCAATATTAAAACCTTTAAAGAGTTCTGAGATAACCTTTTTAGGTACGCCTCAAACTGAGATGTCCATTTATAATACCCTGGTTGAAGAAAGGGGTTATAAAGTTCGTGTATGGACTGCTTTATATCCTGAACCAAGTGCCTTTGATAAATGGAAAGGAAACCTCGCCCCCTTAATCCAAGATAAAGTTCTTAAAGATGCAAACCTTATTGGTTGCTCAACGGAACCTAGACGCTTCAGTGATTCAGATTTAGCTGAACGTAGAATGTCCTATGGTAAAGCAGGTTTTGCCTTACAGTTCATGCTAGACACCTCTCTTAGTGATGCAGATAAGTATCCTTTAAAGCTCAGTGATTTAATGGTGATGAGCTTGGATTTAAAACGTGCTCCTGTTAATTTGGCTTGGTGTAATGCGGCAGATAAGGTGCTTGAAGTGCCTACCTTAGGTCTATCTGGTGACCGCTTTTATGCTCCCATGTGGACTGATAAAGAAATGGCAGAATATACAGGCTCTGTCATGTTTATTGACCCAAGTGGCAGAGGAGCTGATGAAACAGGTTATGCCATCGTAAAGTTTCTCCATGGTTACCTCTTCTTAGTTGATGCTGGGGGTTTCCGTGAAGGTTATTCTCCAAGTACATTACAGAAGCTCTCAGGCCTCGCACAGTTGCATAAAGTTAATCACATAATAGTTGAGGATAACTTCGGCGATGGCATGTTTATAGAGCTGCTGAAGCCGTATTTACGAAAGGTGCATCCTTGTCAGGTAGAAGGTAAACGTGCTCATGGACAGAAAGAGTTACGCATTATAGACACACTGGAACCTGTTCTTATGCAGCACCGTTTAATTGTGGATAAGGGACTTATTGAGAAGGATTATAGGGAGTGTGAAGGAGACTACAGTTATTCCCTATTTTACCAGATGTCACGAATAACACACGACAGAGGGGCCTTGAAGCATGATGACAGACTTGAAGCTGTTTATGGTGCTGTAGCGTACTGGGTGGAACAAATGGCCTTAGATGCCAAAGTAGAGGCTGAGAAGCATAGGGATGAACTGTGGGCTATTGAGGAAGCTAAATTTATTGAGGGTTGTCTTGGGGTTGGGAATAACATATTATCATGGTGTGCTTAATTACTTTAATAATAAGTTTAATAACATAAATGTACTCCCTCAGCTAGCGTGCAGAAACTAAAATGTACTTTAAAATTTAAGTATTCGTTTCTACGGACACATATCTATTCATTGATGAAAGCGAGTATATCCATATGGATGAGTAATTTTGTCAAAAATATTTTTGGTCTCCATTTCCTTTAGTGCATGATTAATTTTATTAATGACCTGATACTTGTGAGGAAGTTTGGATGCTTTGGAAAAAACAATATAAAGTGGACGAGGCTTGTAAAGAACAAGTGGTAGCATGACAATATTTTCTTTATATATGTTGTTCTTTTTTGATAAATATGCCTGGATTACACTTGTTGTAGCAACAGAGAAATCAACTCTTTCTGATATAAGCATTTGGAGCAGCTGGTCATAGTCCTGAGCATGTTTTATTTCGATTTTACCTTGCTTTATAAGCCTGCCAAAGTCCTCTCCATACCAAGTTCCTCGAATTAAATTTACTCTTTTTCCAGATAAGTCTGAAAGTGATTTAATTTGAAAACTATGTCCTTTTTTGACAAATAGGTGAGCAGTAATCCATTTGATAGGTGTGTTAAAAAAAATTAATATTTTCTCACGTTCAGGTGTTTTATGTAGTCCAAATGCACCGTCTATTTTTCCATTTTCCAAATAGAGAAGAAGTCGTTTCATAGGAAGTGGTTCAAATTGCATTGAAACTCCGCTACGAAGTTCTAACTCCCGCATTATATCCAGGAAGGGGCCTACAAATTCCCCCTCTACCTTCCATTTAAAGGGTTTTGCATCTGTATTCAAAAAGCCCATAGTCAGTGGTTGGGCTACTAAAATTTGTGAAAATACCCCCCAGAGGATAAACGAGTGCACAATTATTATGGTTAATATTTTCATAAGATATTTTGATTCACGTGCGAACTCTAAAATGTACTTTTGGGATTTTTAAAAAAAACACTTTTCCACCAGACTTAACTCTCTCCGCGCTCCTTCCACAGATGAGTATAGTTCTTCTTGGCTAGCTATGCGTAACTACTGAGGGGGTACGGTGCATATGAGTTGTGAAATGCCATATGCTTCTGAAAAGCTTGCTAGAGGTATCCAACTCTCTAAAACTATTTTCATTTATCAGAATTGTAAGAAATACTCAAATAGAGTTCTAATTTAAAGTGTTGCAGGAAAGTAAAATGAGCAAGGGGAACATTCTGTGAACTATTTTCGTGCTTGGTCTCCTTTTTCCTCTCTAGCCCATGATGCACAAAGCTTTAAGGTAACTTTGGTATCACCCAGCCTGTACAAAAATTAGGCGCGGCTTTGTTTTTTCTAATATACATGCAGCCCAGTGGTGACGTGGCCTAGAGTTACCCCCCCGTTTAGGGGAGACCAAAGGCCCCCCGGGTGTGTATATAGGTTATTACTTTAAGTTAACTTTAGGTAAGCTCTTAGTTACCCAGTGGATAGACTCCTTCTTCCCTCTCTGCCTACCTGAGGGCTAACTTATGGCCTCCTTTAAGCTCACATGGACATGGTGTACTTAAACTGTATCCATAAGCCACCTCATGCTTACCTTGTCATATGCTGCTGTAGGGATATAAAACATAAGAAGCAGAAGACACAACAAGTTAGAGTGAACTTGTAGGTAGCAGATATGAGACTGTAGCTGAGCGAGTAGTGAAGCTTATCTATTGGTCAGCTATAAGATGACTCTTTGGTACCACTTTGTTAGACCTAAGTAGATTTCCCACATTAAAGTGTTCTGTTTTATATAGCCTACTCCTAAAGTAGTAGCTAACCTAAAAGTGTAGATTTAGTTAAGCTCAAGGATGAGTATATGAGTTTTTGGCAAATATTATCTGGTGCCCTCAAGGAGCTAATGTTCAGCCGTGCTCTATGGGCACATGCACTGTTCTGGGTCTTCTTAATAGTACTTGTTGAGTGGTTTTTTATTGGGATGTAGGAGAGTACTAAGTTCATATCCTCTGTCATGTCATCGTCATGTTGTTGTAACCTCTTCAGAAGCTGTATAAGCAAATTTATGCATCAGTAGGTGTAGTTATCATCCCTATAGCTCAAATCACCTCTAAAAAGCCCCTCAGGCTCCCTCAGAGCATCTTAGTTTGGGGTCCATAAACGACTAGTGACGTATAAGCTCATCAGAAGCTGTATAAGGAACTTTTTGTCTAGGCGGTGTGATTCATCAGGTTTTGTCTTTTTGTCGCCACAGAAGCTTCACAGGCGCTTGTAGGTCCTATTAGACGTAAAGGTTAACTTGGAGTAGACTTCGGGCCTTGCTGTTTTGGAGACAGAAAGGTAATGATTGGTCTTAAAGATATTATCAAGCTAAGAAAAGCTTTGCATGGTTATAGTTTAACTGTATTTCAGCTTGAGATACTCCTTGCTGTTGAGGCTAATGAAGGATTAACTTTAAACGAAATACTAAACAAAGGCTGGTTAGAAACTGACAGTACTTTATCCACAATAGCAACACCTCTGCAAAGACTTGCTGAAGGTACGCCAAGGACTAAAGGTCGTGGTTTCATAAAAAAAGTTAAAAGTGCTCAAAATGCAAATGCTAATGAATTATATTTGACTGGAGAAGGTAAAAAGGTATTATCTCATATTAAGTTAGAGATTGGCCTTAAATAATTTTTTAGAAAAAATCTGTTTGTCTTTTTAATAATATCCCCCTGCAGATATTCCCCCATGGCCTACTGTATCTAGTTTATTTAATTTCATGTTAGTCACAGTGTTTAGTCACATGTATAGCTGTAGGCCACTAACTGCTTGAGTTTCAAAAACACATAGTATTTTATTTTGTTTGGAATGAAAGAGTTCTTTGCGTGTTTTTAATTGTTTTCCTATCTGTGTTTTTATTCCTGTTTTAAGTTGACCTAATAATAAATATTTGGTAGCTTGTAAAACATCGACAGAGACGACCTTAATTAAATTAACACTTCCTATATCTCTTAGGGGCAAAGAGTAAGAGATTAAACTTAACCCCAAGTATTAATTTTTTAAATGATGTTACCTAGAAGGTTCTCTTCATTTTAACTACAAGGTCGTCATGTTCGATACATTAATCTAAGCTCCAAAACCCAAGTGCACCCACATCCTCACTCGGTGGGCGGCTGTAAGCTTCCTGCTAGGCAACGCTTAGCGCTTAACAGCTAGTAGCTCTTTAAAAAGTAGGTGGGAAATAGACGGACTTTGTAAGAGTAATATCTTACCTCCTGACATTTCATTTCTTAATACATGGTGTGTTTTACGTAGGGCATTAAACCTAGTGCCCTATAAAAAGCATACATGAAATTAATATTTATTTTAATAGGGAGACATTAAAATGACCGCTATTACTTTTTATTCACTTTATGATTATAATTGTGGTAATATATTTGCTAATACATTAAATTTAGATAACTTTTCCACCTTAGAAGAATTAGACGCAGCACTTCACGACTGGCTAGAAGAATTAACAGAGAATAGGAACGATGGGGTAACCCGCGAAGAGTGGATTCTAGCAGACTGTGAGGACGTCCCAGACCAGTATATAAATACCTATGGTATCAATGGGGAATACTTCACTTATAGAGATACCATAGACGAATTATCTAACTATCATGATGATGCTGAAAACATTTTAAATGCTTGGATAGCTTATGGATATGAGCTAAACCTTGATGAAATTAAAGACGCATACATAGGTCACTTTTATTCAATAAGGTCATTTGCTGAGGAATATTTGTGGGAAATAATGGACTTATCCTCACTACCTCAACACTTGCAGTTTTACATTGACCTAGAACGATTGGCGAAGGATGTCTTAATAAACGACTGCTGGGAAAGTAACGGTTATTACTTTAATAGAATTTAATTTCCTTGTTATGGATTAGGGGGAAGTAATGCCTAGAGTAACACTATACTCACTTTATGATGCATATTGTGGCAATTTAATTTATCAACATTTTTTCTTGGATACATATACGACACATGAAGAATACCTTAACGCTGTCTCCATCTGGTTAAAGAGTTTAAGTACTATCATGGGAGATAACGTTAAGCGTGAACAAACAGCACTCCACGACTCGCAGGGTATACCTGAGCGTTACCTTGGCATGAGCAATGTGTGTGAGTCTTACTTCCAATACAAGGACACGCTAGAAGCGCTTAAGAAGCAGCACACGAACGCAGAGTTAATCCTTGAGCTTTGGGTCTCCCAAGGTTACAGCGTGGACCATGAGGAACTACAGAGCGTCCAGTAAGGGCGCTAAGGTATACACTTACTTTGTGAAATATTTCACCTAAAACTCAAGTTCATACTGCCGTATATTAGACACCAGTAACGTAGACCAAACAGGTGTGGTCCTTTGTTTTATGTAGGTATGGCTCATTGGTGGAGTATTGTAAATGAGTTCTGTTGTAGTAAAGGGTAAGCAGTATGCAGAAGGGGTCTTACTAGAGCAAACAGAATTAGTATGTGATTATCTCTTAGCGGGAAAGGACAAGTACACAAATATAGTCCAGTGGTGGGCAATAACGCCCTCACTTGGGGAGAAACTAGGAAAGAGAAAGCATGATTCCTTTGTATTATTTAGTTCCTATTATGGGAGTTGGTTAGGTTTATATGATAATAATAACACTATAGATGAAGTGGTTATGGATGCATTAAGCACATAATCCCTTGTTTATTTAGTCTCATATATGGTACAAAGTAGGAAGTGCATAACCAATAGGCGAGAGAATTAAATGGCTGGCGGCTTAAAGTTACTTAAATTTTTAAATGCTGTTCAAGCTATGCGCTCAATTGACCCAGATATGACCTTATCACAGCTAGCTACCTTGCTAACAATTGCTAAGGACGAAGGGTTAAGTGTATCTGAGATACAGCATAGAGTAGGCTTAACGCGTACAACAGGTTCGCGCATAGTTCGCAGTCTTACCAACTGGGAAGGTGATGGAAAACCCGGGTTTGACTTTATTGAAATGCGAGCGGACCCAATGGACTATAGACGACGTATTGCGTATTTAAATGAAAAAGGCCGTAAAGTAGTTAAAGACGCAATTAAACATTTATAATTATTTCTAAGGGTAGCTGTTCTCGCTACTCTTTTGCTTTTCCTATCTCTTTTTTTCTTAATTTCTCCTTTTTTATCTTCTTCATCTAAAAGCACCTATCATTAAAGGAGGCTGACTCATGGCTATTCGTAGGCGTGGTAATCGCTGGCAAGTAGACGTGTATGTAGGTAAACAAAGGGTACGCCTAGCGTGTGCAACAAAGAGTGAAGCCTTAGCAGAACAGGCAAAATTATTATCTTTAAGTGCTGAACAAGTTACTTACCAAAGAGAAAATAAGCTGCACAAAAAGTTATCCCTGACCGAGTTACTAGAATTAACAACAGCACGTTTCTGGGAGGGAACTAAGAGCGAATTAGTTCAATATAAAACAGGCAGGCAAATAATAAGCTTTTTGGGTCCATTAACATCAGCCTCATCCATTGATGTAAACACAATTGATTCCTTCATTACTCAATGCAAAAAGGAGGGAAATGCAGCCGCAACAATTAATAGAAAGTTAGCCGTTTTACAAAAGATGCTTAGGTATGCTTTTGAACGTGGCTACATTAAATCAATACCACGCTTTGAACGCTTAAAGACCCGTCAAGGCCGTATACGTTACCTATCATATGAGGAGGAAAAGCAGCTCCTTTCCTTAGCAGATAAGGACCTCGCTGACTTTATTATCCTCGCCATTGAAACAGGTGGCAGGCTCTCAGAAATATTCAATTTAAAGCCTCAGGACATTCTAGAGCATAAGGTTATCTTTTGGGAAACCAAGGGTAATAGGAGCCGCTCAGTGCCTTTAACTCAGCGAGCTAAGGAAGTCTTACACAGTAGACAGGGGCAGTTGTGGCCGTCCTCATGGACAAAAGGAGGGATAAGCAGAGCGTGGTCTAAGCTACGCAAACAGATGAACCTAGAGCACGACACAGACTTTGTATTCCACTGTACACGGCATACCTGCGCTACCCGCTTGTTATCTGCTGGGGCAAGCTTAAGGGAGGTTCAGCAGTGGCTAGGACATGCCTCAATCAATCAGACAGCAGTCTATGCGCATATCGAGGAGGAAGCCTACTACAGGCTTGTGGATAACTTAGAGACTATGAGAGAGGAACAAAGTGTATAAAATGTGTATATTTTAAATGAGGAGGTACTTAACATGTCTTTAATTGGAAGGGTTTTTATCAATAGTAAAACTCAAGCTGTACAGTTGCCAGAAGATGCACAATTCCCTGGCTCAGTAAAAAAGGTTATAGTTCGTGTGGTTGGGAATGAAAGGATATTAACCCCTGTAAATAGTACTTGGGACAGTTTTTTCTTATCCGATGAAACTGTAACAGACGATTTTATGAATGAACGTGGACCACAAGAACAACAAGAGAGGGAACCCTTTTAATGATGAAATACATATTTAAAAGAAAACCCTTAGAAGTTCTTCATATGGAAAAATTGGTTGGTTAAAAATGGATGATATTAAAGAGTACGACGAAATAAAAAAATCTATAGCAAAAGGTGAAACAGAGTTAGTACCTGAAACTCTTGTAACTCGTTTAATTGACGGTGAAAACCCTATTAAAGTTTGGCGTGAGCACCGAGGTTTAACACAAAAGGAACTAGCTGTAAAAGTGGGTATAACTGTCGCCTATCTTTCACAAGTAGAAAAAGGAGAATGGATTGCTTCCACTGATATGTATAAGCGTATCGCTGGTGAGTTAAGCGTTGATTTAGATGATTTAATTTAATGTAGCCTTGTATTTAATAGGAAGGTCAATAATGACTGACGATAATTATGAAGAAGTACCTAAAGTAGATAAGTCTTTAGGTGCTGCAGAAGGTATACTAAAGCATGTAAGGGGAGACAGGCTGTTGAGTGACGGAGAGTCATTGGAAAGTACAATAGAAGAACTGTCTCAAGACGACCTCCCGAGTAAATACCCTTCTAGCAAGTAAACTCTTATCCCAGATACACCCTATATAAGGCTTGGCCTAAGGGCCTCTATCGCCTTGTTGCAGACTATGGTTCTTCGGTATATCATTTATATCACAGATATATGAGATATCTACTTCTGGGAGCCTTGTAATATGCCAAATATCTTAATAAGAGACGTCGATGACAAACTTGATAAAGCACTACGCATCAGTGCTGCACAGAATGACCGAACGCGAGAAGCTGAAATAAAAGCAATCTTGGAGGATGCAATGTTGAAAAAACTGAAGAAAAAAGAGTTATCACAAGTGTTGCAGGAATTAGCCTGCTTAGATGACAGCTATGATGTTGATGAACTTTTTGGACGTTCTGACAGTTCTGCAAGAGACCTTGATGATTAAGGAAAAGCTGTGTACTTATTAGATACGAATGTTATTTCTCAACTTATGAGATTAAACCCAAATGCTGGTGTTGCTGCTTTTTTTGAACTAGTTAAAAAGGATAAAAGCAGAGTTTATCTATCATCATTGACTATTGGAGAAATACAGAAAGGAATAACTAAGTTAGTCAGGTCTAATGATGTAAAACAAGCTAACTTATTGCAGAAAAAGATGGACTTAATTGTGCAGGAGTATGCTGGGTCCATCTTACCCATTGATGAGGATGTCAGTTCTGTTTGGGGTGTTATACTGGCTAAAACAGATGACACAAATGCAATTGATAAATTAATAGCAGCAACTGGAATTGTATATGGCCTTACAGTTGTTACACGAAATGTTCGTCATATACAGGATACAGGCGTTAAATATTTAAATCCTTTTAGTTAAACTTTGGATAATTAACATGGCAGAAAAAACAATAGAAGAAATACGCGAAGCCGTAGCTAAAGTAGGGCTTGGTTTTGATGTAGACAACCCTATAAAGTTAAGTAAGCGTGATACTCAGCTAGTAATTGAAGCCCTTGAATCAGAAGCAAGGTGTCTTAACAGGTTAAGGGAGGCCGCTGAAAGATATAAAATGAAGTAGTGCCTAAATCCCTTGGAAAATAGGCACGATGTAATAGTTACAGCAAAACCTCTCTGACTTCCTTAAAGTCCACTCTCTGCAAACTCTCATTCAATAGACATAAAGAAAAGCCACTCCCATAAACACCATGGGTGATGTCTTTCTGTGCGTGTCCAAGCAAGGCTTTAACGTGCTCACTGGGTATGCCTGCCTCTACAGCAGCGTCCCTGAATGAGTGTCTGAAGCTGTGGAATACCTTGCTAGAAGAGAAGCCTAGTCCACGTTTAAACTTAGTAAACCAGTTAGTAACCCGTTTACCATATTTGCCACTAACTTTATTAAGGTTAAACAGGCGCTTTCCTTCTTGCTCTTTAACAAGGTTGAGGAAGCCAAGCTTAATTAAGTCATGATGCAATGGGATAACACGTTTAGAGCTATCATTTTTAAGCTGGTTATCCCCATCATCATGTATGTGGATAAAATAAATATCATTCTCTATTTGTACATCACTAGCGTGTAACTGAGCAATTTCCTCAAGTCGAGCGCCAGTATAAAGCGCAAGAATAGGGACCCAATAGCGCCAAGGTGTACATCTACTGTCGTCTTTAAATGGAGAGGTGCTGAAGATAGTCCTTAACTCATTCTTACTAAAGGCTTCCTTCTTGGTACTCGTCTGCTTACCTTTGGGGGCTAAGCCTGATAAGTAATTTTCTGGTATGTACCTTTTCATCTTCAACCAATTAAAGAAGGTATTAATACGCGTCACATGATTCTTAGCTGTCCTTGCTGTGATGTTGGGAACACCAGATGCTATAAGCTCCTCTAGGCTTTTCTTTGAGTTAACGCCAAGTGTCCTACGTGCTGGATAGTTAAGTATCTTTTCAACGTACTTAGTCGCTTGCTCATGACCCAACTGATTAATTGGTATATCACCAAGGATATCAAGAAGGGCAGCAAAGGCTGTTTTATAGTCATCTGCTGCTTTAGAACCCCAGTTTAAGGCAATCTTTTCAGCTTCATACTTTTCATACAAAGTTGAAAGCTTGGGCCTTTCTTTTTGGGGTCCACATCTGGGAGTAATTGGAGCTGTTTTTAAGCGCTCTTTAGCCCTCTGACTTTGCAGTATTTGATGTATTTTGCTTTCTAATTCTGTACAAATAGTACTCAATATATCCTTGTCTTGAGCGCTTCGTAACTGCTTAAAACTGTTCAGTATTTGCCCAGATAGCATCATAGCTATTTGCTGAGCCTCTAATTTAGAAGGCGTTTGAAGGCTAAAGTTGAACTCAGTTTTACCAAGAGTGACTCTAAGGTCTGGTGGAATTGTTTGACGAAAGGTATAACCAAAAGTACGCAATTTGAGGTATGCCATTGCAGTATCTAAGCCCTTAATATGGAGCGTAGAAATGGAGCGTAAAGGCAATTTTTAGTACTTTGAGAAGAAAAATCTAGGAAAATCAATAGGATAGGCAATATGGTGCCGAAGGGGAGACTCGAACTCCCACGCCCAAAGGGCACTGCCACCTGAAGACAGCGTGTCTACCAATTCCACCACTTCGGCATGGAAGAATAAGAATGGTGCCCAGAGGCGGAATCGAACCACCGACACGGGGATTTTCAGTCCCCTGCTCTACCGACTGAGCTATCTGGGCAACGCTCGGGCCGCTATTAAACCGTTAGCGGCACAAAGAGTCAAGAGTTGGTTGTTAAAAAAGTTTGTAAACAGGTTAGTGTTGTATAAATAGTATTCAATTTATAGGCTAATCTGATGTTGGCACATAACCATCAGCCTGATCTACCTCATCATTTGCGAAGAACTTATCCATTTGTTCTGTAAGGTACTTTCGGGTATCGGGTTCCATTAAGTTGAGCCGCTTTTCATTAATAAGCATTGTTTGATGCTTTTGCCAGGCTTCCCAAGCTTCTTTGCTAATGTTGTTATAAATCCACTGGCCTTTTTCTCCAGGGTAGGGGGGAACTGCTAACCCTTCGGCTTCTATATTCAGTTTTTGGCAAAAAATGGTACGTGTCATGTTGAGAACTCCATTAAAGCTCAATGGCATACTGTGTAGCCTGTTGGTGCGCAAGTTTGCTAATTAACTTTTTAACAGGTGCAGCTAAACCAATGGAAGGTGGTTGATATACGTTATACCAAAGCCTATTGTTGTCTTCCATAACTTGCAATGGTTGTGAGCTTTCCAGCTGGCAGACCACAGGGATAATATTAAGCTGGAAGTGACTGAAGACATGTTTGACTGGAGACCAATGGACTGGCTTTGATAGTTTAAGCTTAAGTTGTTTTCCCAACTTAGTAAGCTGTTGCCGAGTTACGGTATTATTATCAGACTCGGCAAGTGCTATTTCAGGAAAGCTCCAGAGCCCGCCCCATATACCTTGTGCAGGACGCTTGTTTAATAGTACTTCGCCATTCTTATTTACAGCGAGCAACATAGCTACAGACTTAATGGGTTGTGTTTTCTTTGGTTTAGGGCTTGGAAAACGAGTGGGATCACCCATTTGATAGCCTTGGCAATGTTTTTGTATTGGGCACTCATCACATTTAGGTTTGGTGCGGGTACATATCATTGCACCAAGGTCCATCATAGCCTGAGTATAATCTGCTACACGTTTATGTGGGGTGTAGTGCTCAGCTATTGCCCAAAGTTGATTTTGAATCGGTGTACTACCTGGCCAACCTTCAATAGATTCAAAGCGAGCCAGTACCCGTTTTACATTCCCATCTAATATGGCTGCACGCTGGCCCATAGCAATGGAAGCAATAGCGCCAGCAGTTGACCGGCCTACTCCAGGTAATGTACTTAGCTCGTCAACGGATGCAGGGAATTGGCCATTGTATGTTTCACAGATCATCTTAGCGGCTTTATGAAGATTTCTAGCCCGTGCGTAATAACCAAGCCCTGTCCATAAATGAAGTACTTCATCTGTTTCGGCGGCAGCTAGTTTGGCAACATTTGGAAAACGTGCCATGAACCGTTCAAAATAAGGAATTACAGTACTTACTTGTGTTTGCTGCAGCATAATTTCAGATACCCAGACATTATACGGGGTTTTCTTTTGCTGCCAGGGCAAATGTTTGCGGCCATGCCGATCAAACCAGCGTAACACTGCTTGATTAAAAGAATTGGCTCTAATCATGTATATATATTGTTTTTTACACAGAAACGAGGGGATATAGTATCTTGTGAGGCATGTAAAAAGAAAGGGTATAACATACTGCTATACCCTTTGTTGAAAAGTAACAATATTAATTTTATGGTTAATCCAAAAAGCGCTTCAGTAAATCACCCACAGGTTTTAGCTCAGGTTTATCTTCCAGTTTTTTATCAATTTTACGTTCAAGTTCAGATTTGACTTGGCTTGCAGCAATTTCACCTATTTTTTCCTGGTCAATACCACATAGCTCTTTGTCAGAAAAATCCCCTTGGCAACGAACAGGCCAGCGGATGTTCGCGTAGCGTTTATTGATTTGGCAGGCTTCCTCTCCTGCATTACTTTGGGAACCAGTAATCGTTAATCCCAACCGATAGTCCAAAGATTCGGTTAATAGGTTAACAGTACCATAGCCATCAATATTGAGCTGTTCGAGTTTTGCGATGAGTTTTTGGTTATCTACTACACCATTTCGAATAAGGATTTGACCAGACATATCTTGAAAAGGGGTACTTGTTCCCCAGTCTTTTTTACTGACTTTTTCTTTTCTTACTTTGGCAATGGCTTTACATAGTATTTTATCCACATTGGTCTGAGTAAGTTCGCCATTAGCAATGGCAAAGTTGGCTTTGCCATTTAAAGACTCGATCAACTGTGTTTTAGTATTGCCTTTTGTAGAAAACTGTCCGGTTAAGTTAGCGGCACCTTTTATTGCATTCAAGTCAGCATAATTCATCAATGCTTGATGAACATTAATATTATTTGCTTTAGTTGTGACATTAATTATAGGTGTTTTCTTTGTAACATCAATTGCGACTGTTTTATTGATTGTGCCGCCCAACGTTTTTGCTGTGACTGGGGAAAGTTGGATATTTCCTTTATTTGCATGAATCGAAAGATTTACATCTTCAAGTTTTGTTTTTTGCTGCGTTAGTGAGTTTAAGTGTAATTTACCCTTTAGGTTTAATTGGCGTAAGGTATCTATGGGTAGAATGGGTGTATTATCAGCAGTCTTAACTGGAGTAGAGGTTTTAGCTGATTCATTCTTTTCTGATTGAGTTGTCGAGGCAGATGAACTTGTAGTGGAGCTGTTTGCAGGGGTAAAGTGATCTACAACTAAATCACTTCCTTTGACATCAAACTCATAGCGTGGCTGTTTCGTAATATTTGCCAATGTCACTTTACCGTTGAGTGTAAAATCACCTGCAGTTAAATTTAATTTGTCCAGTACAATATTACCGGCATCACCATTAATGTGACTCGTGAATGAGAATTTGTTTAATGCATCTAGTTTTGTGGGTTTATAATTTATCCCAAGACCCTGAAGCCACTCGGGTAAGTTATCCACTGAAAGTGAGATATTACCTTTGACACTAGGCTGAATAAAGTTGGTCAGTGATACATTGCTTTTAGCCATGAGCTGCTTATCGGACAGTGCCAAGTTTTTAATATTTATTTGTTGTGCTTGACTAGCTAACTCAATTTTTTCTGCAGACACGTCTAGATCTATTGCAAAAGGTTGTTTCTCAGCTGTCAATTGACCCTGACTGTTTAATGAAAACTCTTTTAGCTCAAAACGTTGTTGTTTAAGGTCAAATAAAAAGTCAGTGCGAACTTTTTCATCAAGCTTAAATGCAGGTTGATTACCAGAGGCTGAAAAACTTACTTGAATAGGCAAGTACTGATTATTTGCAATGTTAGAGGCACTCACATTTAAATTTTTCAGGTTAAATGTTTGTGATTTTTGTTGGTCTTGATAGTTTAAGGTAATATTTTTGAGTAAAACGGCGCTGATATTAAGTTCTGTCGTGCTTTTTCCTGTATTTGATGTTGTGTTACTATCCTGATCTGATGTTTCTGTTGGCGTTGTTTTACTGGCAGGTTTATTTTGAGATTGTGTTGTTTCTATTTGCCAGTTTGGTACGCCCTTTTTATCTTTAACAAGGTTAACTTCTGCACCTTCTATATTGAGTGCTGTGACTTTTAGCTCGTTACTCAGTAAGGGAAATAACTCAACTTCAACTTGAGCATAATCGACTAACACCAGTTTTTCTTCTTTAGGTGTGGTTACAGTGAGTTTGTTCGCTGAAAAACCCAATGCAGGGAAAAATGAAAGTTCAAGTGGACCCTCAATACCAAGAGTCAATCCGGTATTTTCTTTGACGATGGTACGAATTGTATTTTTGTATTGGTCTGCATCGATAAAAAAATTCAATGCGAGAATTGCGACCACAACCAGTAGTAATAAGGTGAAAATAACACCTAACGAAATTTTAATCACCGACTTCATATCAGTTTCCTTAGACTCGAAACGTTTACGTTTTGCAAGAGGTAGTGTGCAATACCACAGAGTTTGACTCATAGCACACCATTTAGACAAAGACGTCAAGTGGGTCAGGTTTAAATTCTCAGTAGATTATGCCTCTACATAAGGTGCTCATGCTTTATTATGATGCGTGTGAGATCGTTAAACAGGATAACCTAGGTGTATTTAACTTTGGTGAATGGTTAGACGCCAATATAATCTGCCACCTTATTAGCAATAGCTAATGATGCTGTTAAACCGGGACTTTCTATTCCAAACAGGTTTATTAAGCCAGGTATTTGATGTTCTGCTGCAGTTTGTATCATGAAGTCAGCTGGTGGTGAGTTGGGTGCCTGAAGTTTTGGGCGAATGCCTGCATAGTCTGGAACCAATTGCTCTTTTTTTAATCCAGGATAATAGCGCTGAATGGCCTGGTAATAGGTTGTAAGGTGGTGTGTACTGACATCATAGTTAACTTTGTCGATATACTCCGTATCGGGACCAAAGCGAACCTGACCTGCTAAGTCTATGGTGGCATGAATACCTAAACTTGTCGTGTTAGCTTCAGGGAGCGGATAAATCAAGTGATTGAGTTTAAAGGAGCCGGCGAGTTTAAAGTAGCTACCTTTGCAGTAATAGAGTGATGGAATATCAGACTTAGGAAATCCTTCAATAGTATTGGCTATCGTCTGCGCGTGGAGACCACCTGCGTTGATCAAAACCTGACTAGAAAACTGGTATGCTTCTTTGCCTGTTTGAACATTCAGAATAAACCGATTGCTGGAAATTTCTCCCTGTTTAAATTGTGTATTGCGTAAAAGTAGTGCTCCTCGTTCTTCTGCTAATCGAGATAATGTAAACAACAACTGATGGCTATCAATTATGCCTGTACTAGGAGAAAGCAAAGCACTGGTTGCTTGTATTGCAGGTTCAAGCTTTTTGACCTGTTGAGAAGATAAGAACTGTAGGTCGTTTACACCATTATTGATGGCTTGTTGTTGAAGTAAAGCCAAGCGTTCTTCGTCATGAGTGGTATTTGCAATAATCAACTTACCACAGCGACGATGAGGTACTTGATACTGTTGACAGAAGTCATACAGCAGCTCTTTTCCTTCAACACAAAGCGTCGCTTTTAATGATTGTGTGGGGTAATAAATGCCTGCGTGAATCACCTCGCTGTTGCGACTACTGATTTCTTCACCAATATGTGTATGTTGCTCTAGAATAACAACAGTTTTATTAGGTTGGGCAAGGCGTGCTGCCAATGCGAGTCCAATGACTCCAGCACCAATGATCGTGATATCAACTGATTCCATCGCAGATTATGCTCATAAATTTGTAATAAAGATAACGCGATGCTCGACTTTTTAGCCTATTAATTTAGCTAACTGAAGAGGAGCATTGCCTTGGTTCCTATTAAATAATACACACAAACTGTGTGATAATAGCTTGCGGGTAATTCGATTAGTCAAGCTCCATAGTGTTCTGCCTTTGGTTCGCTGAATATTAAACCTTTCTACTAGCTGACCAATCGTTGTCTCCACCCG
>NZ_AUAF01000093.1 GCF_000428585.1 Zooshikella ganghwensis DSM 15267
CTAAAAGCAGTACAATTAGAAACACCGGTCAGAGAAAACATGGTGGATCAACTCCCAGAGAAATGGAGGGGACAGTTAAACCGGGTCCGACGACGGGTTGAGACAACGATTGGTCAGCTTGTAAAAACGTTTAATATCCAACGAACAAAAGGTAGGACCTTATGGAGTCTGACGAATCGAATAAGTCGTAAATTGTTATCACACAGTTTATGTGTGTTACTCAATAGAAACGAAGGCAACGCTCCACTTCAGTTGGCTCAATTAATAGGCTAAAAAGTCGAGCATCGCGTTATATTAATAAGTGACAGGGGTGAAGAGCGGTGACAACAAAGCCTGAAATTGATTCGCGAAGGGTATATGTCAAATATTTGCAATCTATATCAGATCGGTATAATAGCGGGCAGTTTATTTCGTCATTGCGCATTATGTGTTGTATATCTTATGGCGCAATGTCTAGTAAAAACACAATAAAGTCTTCTATATCAGTGAGACCTGTCGCAGGCTATTGTGGTTGGTTGGGTTTGCAGTAAGGTGAATAGAAGATATTGAGAGAGGATAGAAGGCATTGAAATAAGTGCTCACTAGCCTGTGCTGGAATAACCTTAGCGGAGATGGTTTACCTGTTGTGACTGAGCTTTTACGCGTCAATCAGTTAGTATGCGAGCGTGATGAGCGCCTGTTATTTAAAGGTCTGAACTTCACACTTAACACGGGGGAAATGCTTCAGGTAACGGGTGCCAATGGTAGTGGTAAAACCTCATTACTACGCATTTTAGCTACACTTACTGATGATTATGAGGGCGAAATTTACTTTGCAGGTCAAGCAATACAGGCTGTACTGATCGCCTACAGGCAGCAACAGCTGTATATAGGCCACGCGCCTGGTATTAAGGGTCCACTGACGCCCATTGAAAACTTACGTTGGCTGCAAGGCTGGTATCAATCGCTGTCTCTTCACACCATTGAAAATGCGCTTGCTAAAGTTGGTCTTCATGGTTATGAAGATGTGCCCTGTTACAGTCTGTCAGCAGGGCAACAACGACGGGTTGCGCTCGCCCAGCTTTATTTGAGTCATCAGGCATTGTGGATTTTGGATGAACCTTTCACCGCAATAGATTTAAAAGGGGTTCAACATCTTGAATCCTTTTTAGCTGAGCAGGCCAGCCAGGGGCGATCCATTATCCTAACAACCCACCACCAACTGAATGTGCCAGATGGTCTCGTGAAAAAACTGAATGTTGCTGATTATGGTGAGTGAATTAAACGTGCCTGCCTTAACAATAAAGCCTGTAGCAGTAAGTCCTGGGGGAGCGGCTTGGATTACACTTTGTCGTGATTTACGACTTGGTTTTAGACGACAGGCTGAGCTGATTAACCCGCCTTTATTTTTTCTAATTGTTGTCACGCTATTTCCTCTGGGTATTTCTCCTGATCCAGCGTTTTTAGCCAAGTTGGCACCTGGTGTGATATGGATTGCAGCTTTATTAGCCACACTACTGGCTATGGATTCCCTGTTTCGAGGTGACTATGAAGATGGGGCACTGGATTTGTTATTAATCGTTCCACAGCCACTTTTTATGCATGTGCTGGCTAAGGTGACTGCTCACTGGTTACTAACTGGACTGCCTTTGCTGGTTTTAGCACCAATACTTGCTTTGATGTTATCGTTGCCTTCTCAAGCTTATACGACGCTTATTGCCAGTCTCGCATTGGGAACACCTTTATTGAGTTTGTTAGGTGCTATAGGGGCTGCACTTACGGTCGGCATTCGGCGAGGTGGCATGTTATTATCATTGCTTATTTTGCCGTTATATATACCTGTATTGCTGTTGGGTACAGGTGCTGTTGTTGCTGCCAGTGAAGGGTTACCAGCAGCGGGCCAGCTACTCTGGCTTGCTGTGTTGTTGACGCTGGGATTAACGCTGGCACCATTTGCTATTGCGGCTGGACTAAAAATTACCGCCTCGGGATAAGCCTGAAACAAGTGTAGAGTTTAAATAAATGAATTGGACGTGGTTTCACAAGCTAGGGTCACCTAAATGGTTTTATGAGATCAGCAGTCGCTGGTTACCCTGGCTGGTTATTCTGTCTTTACTGCTTTTGGTGACAGGTGTGGTATGGGGGTTAGCTTTTGCCCCTGCGGAGCGATTTCAAGGTAACAGCTATCGGATTATTTATATTCATGTGCCCGCTGCTTTTCTCGCACAAGCGACCTATGTATTCATGGCTATTGCTGGTGGAGTGGGACTCATCTGGCGAATGAAAATGGCTGAAATTGCAGCCAGTTGCTGTGCACCCATTGGTGCTTCTTTTACATTATTAGCATTATTAACGGGGGCTATATGGGGAAAACCAACCTGGGGAGCTTGGTGGGTATGGGATGCCCGGCTCACATCCATGCTGATTTTACTGTTTCTTTATCTGGGGTTTATGGCACTGCAGGCGGCTATTGATAATAAAAAAACAGCTGCACGGGCATCAGCCGTGTTGGCCCTTGTCGGCCTGGTTAATATTCCCATCATTAAATACTCGGTTGACTGGTGGTTTACATTGCATCAAACCGCGTCAATCAAATTAACAGAAAAGCCAGCCATGCCGGCTGAAATGTACTACCCACTTTTTATTTGTCTTGCGGGGTTTTACTGTTTTTTTGCTGTGGTCTTAATTTTGAGGTTGCGAGCAGAAATATTACACCGAGAACATAAGACAGGTTGGGTGAAAGCGTTGATGAGCAATAAGTGCTGATCAAGGCTAAAGGAGACTTATCATGTATTTTGAATCCTGGGCTGACTTTTGGGCGATGGGCAAGCATGGCCTCTATGTATGGAGCTGTTATGGTATTGCGGCGGTGGTCATGATTTACAATATTTGGGTGCCACTTGCACAGCAGAAACGATTTAAGCAACGCTACTTACGTCAGTTAAGACGGGAGGCCCAACAGCAATGAACCCTGTCAGAAAAAACCGCTTGAGGATCGTGCTGTATATTGTGTTTGGCTCAAGTCTGGCTGCAGTTTTAGGGCTGATGGCGCTGGATGAAAACATGAATTATTTTTATTCCCCTGTTGAGTTAGCGGCGGGCAAAGCGCCTGTTGATAAAACAATTCGGGGCGGTGGGCTAGTGGTGGTGGGATCTCATCAGCGAGATACCCAGTCTTTGGCAAATACGTTTTCGATTACTGATGGTCAAGCCATCATAAAGGTCCATTATACGGGCATACTGCCAGACCTGTTTAGAGAAGGACAGGGTGTGATTGCCGTGGGCAAACTGAATGCATCAGGTGAGCTAATAGCTGATCAAGTTCTTGCCAAACATGATGAGAATTACATGCCCCCAGAGGTAGAAGGTGCCCTTAAACAGGCTGGGCATCCGGACTACTCTTCTTCCTCCTCTCCAGCAACTGTGACGAATTAGTGGTGGGGATCAGAGATTATGATAGCTGAGATCGGTCACTTTGCAGTTATTTTGGCGTTTTGTTTATCATTGGTGCTGGCCATAGTACCAATGATGGGCTCGGTGCTTAGGCAGACATTATGGATGGCAATGGGAAAGCCTCTGGCAGTAGGGCTGTTTGGACTGCTGCTCATTGCATTTGTGTCATTAGGTTACTGCTTTGCCACAGATGACTTTTCAGTGGCGTATGTGGCTCACAACTCAAATAGTTTACTGCCTTTGCCTTATAAAATAAGTGCCATCTGGGGTGCCCATGAGGGTTCTTTTTTGCTCTGGTGCTTGATGGCTGCTGGCTGGACACTGGCTGTTGCCGTCTTTAGTCAAAGTTTACCCCGAGTGCTTGTTGCTCGTGTGCTGAGTATTTTAGGGCTTTGTAGTGTTGGCTTCTTAGCCTTTCTGTTATTTACCTCCAACCCGTTTAAGCGCTTATTACCTCATGCCCCTATCGATGGTCGAGACCTCAACCCGCTGCTGCAAGATTTTGGTCTGATTATTCACCCACCGATGTTGTATATGGGGTATGTTGGTTTTTCTGTAGTGTTTGCATTTGCCATTGCTGCATTATTAGGGGGGCGCCTTGATGCTGCATGGGCGCGTTGGTCCCGCCCCTGGACAACCATTGCTTGGAGCTTTTTAACAGTAGGTATTGCGTTAGGGAGTTGGTGGGCCTACTACGAACTTGGTTGGGGGGGCTGGTGGTTCTGGGATCCTGTCGAAAATGCTTCATTTATGCCCTGGTTGATGGGTACAGCCCTTATGCATTCTTTGGCAGTGACTGAAAAGCGTGGTGTTTTTAAAAGCTGGACCGTTTTTCTGGCCATAGCTACATTCTCACTTAGCCTGTTAGGGGCATTTTTAGTCCGTTCTGGTGTTTTAACTTCAGTACATGCCTTTGCCACAGACCCTGAGCGTGGGGTATTTATTCTAGCCTTTTTATTATTTGTGGTAGGTGGCTCGTTACTACTATATGCGCTTCGGGCACCTACCGTTCAAAGTAGTACTCAATTTTCGCTGTGGTCGAGAGAAACACTACTGTTGTTGAATAATATTGTGTTAACGATTGCTACTGCACTGATTCTTGTTGGTACTTTGTATCCGTTACTTGCAGAAGCGCTTTCAGGCAGCAAGCTGTCTGTTGGGCCGCCATATTTCAACCAGTTCTTTCCCGGGTTGATGGTAGCGCTCGCACTACTGCTGGGTATTGGTATCACTGTTAACTGGAAACACAGCCGGCTGATGCAACTGTTTGGTTATTTACGCTGGGCGTTGCTGGGCGCTTTAGTTTTAGGCTCAGCCCTCAGTGTTTGGCATACCCAAGGCTGGTTACTGCCAGTTTGGATTGGACTGGTTGTGGTGATCTGGATAGCTTTATCGGCGCTAACAGATTTATTCCGCAAATTAAAGCATCAGTCTTCACTTTGGCGAGGGCTACGCAAATTAACGTTAAGCTATTACGGCATGCATTTGGGGCATATGGGCTTTGCAATCTGTATTCTGGGTGTAGTGTTAACCAGCTTTTACAGTGAAGAGCGAGATTTGCGAATGGCTCCAGGTGATCAATTACAGCTGTCAGGATTGACCTTTACTTTTATGGGAACGCAGCAGGTTACGGGTCCAAACTACAAAGCTGATCAGGGTGAGATAAAAGTGACCAATGCTGATGGTGATGTCGTCACCAGGTTATATCCCCAAAAGCGTCAATATCAGGTGCAACGATCAATGATGACGGAAGCGGCCATTGATCCAGGTATAACCCGAGATCTCTATGTTGCCTTGGGAGAGCCGCTGGGTGAGGGCGCCTGGGCTGTACGTGTTCACTATAAAGCTTTCGTGCGCTGTATTTGGCTTGGCGCTTTAGTGATGGCGTTGGGTGGTGTTTTAGCGGTGCTGGATAAGCGCTACCGGCGTCGGCGGGTTGTGGTTTCTAACGAGCAAACCGCTGAAACTGTTTATTCTCATGCGTAATGTATTGCTATGAAACGACTTAAGTTATTCATCCCTCTGTTGGTGTTTGTATTACTGGCTGGTTTTCTTTATCGGGCACTGTATCAGGACCCCCGTACGTTACCATCAGCACTATTGTATAAACCATTCCCTGCATTCTCGCTACCCAGCCTAGGTGAAAATCAGCAAACCCTAGATGCATCCTTATTAAAAGGAGACGTTACGCTAGTAAATGTATGGGCAACATGGTGTCCCTCTTGTCATGTGGAGCATCCTTTTTTATTAAAATTGGCTCAACAGATGAGGGTGCGTATTGTCGGCATTAACTACAAGGACGATACCCAACAGGCAAAGCAGTGGCTGGTAAAACTGGGTAATCCCTATCAAGCCACAGTTGTTGATGAAACAGGTGATTTGGGGATTGAACTAGGAGTATATGGGGCACCTGAAACCTATATCGTTGATCAGCAAGGCATCATTCGTTACAAGCATGTTGGTGTAGTTGATGAGCGGGTATGGCAAGAATCACTTCTGCCGATTGTCAAACAGCTGCAAGCAAAAGGAGATCCATCATGAGTTTGGCAATCGCCTTGCTCAGGTTGACTGGTCTGCTGCTGATCTATGTAAGCTCAACGTCACTGAGCTGGGCTGCAATTGATACTTATGAGTTCAGTTCTGATCAACAGCGAGAGCGCTTCCAGGTTTTAACAGAAGAATTACGTTGTCCAAAGTGTCAAAACCAGAATATTGCTGACTCTAACGCACCTATTGCGGTGGATTTGAGACGGAAAATCTACACCATGTTGCAAGCGGGTGAGTCTGACAAAACCATTATTGACTTTATGCAGTCGCGCTACGGAGATTTTGTTCTTTACAATCCACCCTGGGATCGACGTACTTGGCTGTTATGGAGCCTACCCTTTATTTTACTTATGGTTGGGTTATTTGTACTGGGTCGTTTGCTATGGCGCCGGCGTTCTCAACCACAACCTCAGGCATTGTCTGAAGCAGAAAAGGCTGCGTTAAATGCGATTCTTAAGGAGTCTGAAAAGTCGTGATGATGTTGTATTGGATAAGCCTGATTGTACTTGCCTTAGTAGCTGTTTTTTTTATTTTGTCTCCGCTGTTAAGAAAAACAGCTGTCACAGCAGAAACAACAAGTGCCATTGATAGCGAGGATCAGGAAAAACAACAAAATCGCCTCAATGTAACTTTATATGAGCAGCGGCTAGCTGAGCTTGATAGTAATTTGGCGCGAGGGGATATATCGACAGTGGATCACCAGACAATGGTGGTTGAGCTTCAACGACAATTACTTAAGGATGTTCAAGGCCAAGCAGCACCTGATTTAACACAAGGTATAACGCCCAAAGTGGCCAGGCTGACTATGTGGGGTGTAGCTTTTATTGTGCCTTGCTTGGCTCTGACTATTTACTGGCAGCTTGGTGCAAGCCGAGAGTTGTCTATGGTGGCCTCAATGCCTTCTTCTGCAGAGCTGGCTAACTTATCTTTGCCTGAACTTACTAAAAAGCTGGAAAGTGCGGTCCAAAAGCAGCCTGACAATAAAGATGGTTGGTTTTGGTTGGCACGAGTCTATGCTGCACAGCAGCGCTACTCTGAGTCCTTAAAGGCATATCAAACACTGCAGACGTTGGTGCCTGATGATGCAGAGGTTATGGCGAGACTGGCCGAAACGCTGTACCTGGCAAATGGTAATCGAATGACCAACGAAGTCGTTACTTATGCTAAACAAGCACTTCAACGTCAACCTAAGCAGCAGATAGCGCTTGGTTTGCTAGGGATTGCTGCATTTGAGTCAGGGCAGTATCAGCAAGCGATTGATCACTGGCAACAAATATTAGCGTCAGGTATTGCTGATGGGGAGGCTCAGCCCATTCGGCAGGGTATTGCTAAGGCGAGACAATTACTCGCTGAACAACAGAGTTCGTCATCCTCGTCTACAAATGCCATGGCTTCAGCGAGTGATAGCAAGGTAAGTTCGGAGACTGGAGCTGCTTTGAAGTTACAGGTTTTGGTTGAAACTGACCCAAAGCTGGATGCAGCATTACCCAAAACGGCAAAAGTCTATGTGCTGGCTCGTCCTGTTGGCGTAAAAATGCCGGTAGCGGTCACTGTTTTACAGCTAGCTGATTTACCAAGTTTAGTCACGCTTGATGATAGTCAGAGTATGATGCCAGAGTTGAAACTATCACAACAAAACACGGTTGATGTAGTAGCACTGGTCTCAGCAACAGGTGATCCTAAACACGTTAATAGTCACATTGAGCAGTCTGGGATATCGGTTAAAGACCAAAAAGATGTCATTAAGTTAAAAATACCATTCGTGCCGTGAAATCGCATTACATTGCTAGTGTTGTTTTTTGTATCGTGTTATAAATAGAAGTAACATTTGCTGGCGGGTTGTTAACATAATATTGTTTTGTATTAACAGCCTGTTAAGTGGTTTTAGTCATTAGCAAGTTTTAGCTTTTCAAGTACCGAAAAGGAAAAAAGAATAAATCTTAGGTTGCTGTTGGTATAGGCGCTTTTTTTTATTGGGCCTATTCGAAGGGTAATTTAGTGGTTTTGGCGTGTGGAATTAATACCAGATACCAATGTACTTACAAGAATGTGCTTACAAGAGAGTTATTGCTGTTATACACAGCTTGTGAGTGACTGGTAGTGGATGGATATATTGGCCAAGGCCTGGCTCACGTAACACAGTCTGTTTTCCATAAATCACGCTTTGTTAGCCAAGCCTCACCCATCTAGCTATTCGCCATACGCTGTATTGGCTGTTTAATGGGGGGACTGTTTTCGATTATGTTTTTCAAAGCTGCTGATAGCCTCACTGAGCAGATTGCACAACACTTAGCGAATAAAATTATCACTGGTAAGCTAAAATCTCGTGAGCGTATTCAAGAGTTGAAGATTGCACATGAGCTTGATGTCAGCCGGGGATCTGTTCGAGAAGCACTACTGCTGCTGCAACGTCGTCATTTGATTGATATTTTACCTCGGCGTGGCGCAATGGTAAGTGACTTAACGGAGCATAAGATTCGCTGTTTGTACGCGATGGTGGAAAACCTTTATACCATGTTAGCGGTTGAGTTAGCAGGAAAGTGGAAGGAATTACACCAACTGAAGCCTTTTGAAGTTTATCTTGAACGGCTAAAGAATCTTGCTCGAGAGGGAAATGTTGAAGAGTTCGTCAAATGTAGTTTTGTGGTTATTGATTTAGCAAATAACATTGTTAAAAATCCATACCTGGCCCAAATTCTTAATAATCTACAACCTGCTATTCATCGTACCTACCATCTTGCGTTGTCACGTCGTGAAGAAGAATTAGAGCAATCACTCAACTTTTTTAATCAAATCCTGATCGCGATTATGCAGCGAGATCTGACTCGTATTGAACAGTTAGTACGAGAATATGCACATAGTAATCGTGACCTGATTTTAGCCATTATGTCTGATGAACACTGTGCTCCAGAAGTGACCCCTGCCTGAGTTTATCTACTCATTCGCACTGTGCGGTGAAATTGTGTGGAGTGCTAGTACTGGATACCAGTACTAGCACGAGTTGTTTTATAAGCAAAGTGACAGCTAGTTTTGCAATGTAAAACACTTGGCGAGTGAGCCGTACAGTTACCTTCTATGTGGGCTAGGCAAGTGGGAGCGTATCAAAGAATGGTACACAAAATGCTTTGTAAATAAGTCACTTTGGCTGACTAATGTGTATACACGTAGATTAAAGCTGATTAAACTAGGCGCTGTTTTGTAGTAGTCGACGTTACTTGTGGATTATATACCTCATATAAAGGGTATAAATGTGAACAAGCACTGGAACTGTAGTGGTTAATTAACAATTAACAACAAAAAACAATTCACTGTAACGTATAAATCAGGATAATGGCCCGGTTGTTTCGCTAGGACTTTGACTCAAATTGTTGTACTTAAGGCAAGCACACTTCCATGCGTCTTAAATGTATTAAGCTAGCTGGTTTTAAATCTTTTGTAGATCCTACCACTGTACCGTTCCCCACCAATATGAGCGGGATTGTCGGGCCTAATGGCTGTGGCAAATCAAACATCATTGATGCTGTTCGTTGGGTGATGGGAGAAAGCTCCGCAAAAAATTTGCGGGGAGAGTCAATGACAGATGTTATTTTTAATGGCTCCAAGGGTCGTAAACCGGTTGGGCAGGCATCAGTTGAGCTGGTGTTTGACAATAGTGATAGCACGCTAAAGGGTGAATATGCGAAGTACAACGAAATATCCATTCGCCGAAAAGTAACGCGTGATGCCAAAAATGCCTATTACCTTAATGGTGTTAAGTGTCGTCGTAAGGACATTACCGATATCTTTTTAGGAACGGGCTTAGGGCCTAGAAGTTACGCAATTATTAGCCAGGGCATTGTTTCCAATTTAATTGAGTCAAAACCTGAAGAACTCCGTGTTTTTATTGAAGAAGCAGCCGGTATTTCTAAATATAAAGAGCGGCGCCGTGAAACAGAAAACCGTATTCGTCGTACTCAGGAAAATTTAGAGCGATTGACGGATTTACGTGATGAGCTTGATCGACAGTTGCAGCATTTACACCGTCAAGCCCAGGCTGCGGAGAAATACAAAGAATATAAAGCAGAAGAGCGTTTGAAAAAGGCTCAGTTACAAGCATTAAAATGGAAGTCACTTGATGAAAAGCTTATTAAAGAGCGTAAGCAAGTGAGTATGCTGGAAGTTGAGCTGGAAAAACATATTGCTGGACAACGTTCTG
The DNA here is from genome assembly GCF_000428585.1 of Zooshikella ganghwensis DSM 15267. Taxonomy (GTDB): domain Bacteria; phylum Pseudomonadota; class Gammaproteobacteria; order Pseudomonadales; family Zooshikellaceae; genus Zooshikella; species Zooshikella ganghwensis. Next base: position 10,175 of record NZ_AUAF01000093.1, read on the forward strand.
TCGATGCAACGCTGGAAGAAAAACGACAGTTTCATATTGAAGCAACCGATCGCTTTAACGAAGTACAAGGTCGTTTTTACAGTCTAGGTAATGAAATTAGTAAAATAGAACAAACCATTCAGCACAGTAAAACAAGGGCTCAAGAGTTAAAGGCTGATTTGCAACAAACGGAAGCCAGTCTGGCAGAAAGTCAGCAATTATTAGAGAGTGACCAAAACTTAGAGCTGCAGTTGACTGATGAACTTGCAGGTCTTGAACCTGAGCTGGAGCTGCTGCGTGAGACAGAGGAAATGTCTGCTCAGGCATTACAGGAAGCTGAAGAGGCAATGCAACGCTGGCAGTCTGACTGGGAACAGTTCAACCAGCAAGTGGCTGAGCCCAAGCGTCAGGCAGAAGTTGAGCGTTCGCGTATACAGCAGTGGGAGCAGACGATTGCTCGGCTACAGGCCCGTCAGTTGCGCTTGCGTGAAGAGCAAGAGGGTGTACAAATTGATCCGCTAGTTGATGAAATTGAAATACTCTCTGAGCGTATAGCTGAACGCCTGCTTGAGCAAGAGCAAGGTCAAGCATTGATTCAGTCACTATCGGAGCAGATGTCTCAACAGCGGCAGACGATAAATACCCATCACCAGCAGGTAAACCAATATCAGCAAACGCTGCAGGAAGCGCGTGGGCGTTATGCGTCACTTGATGCATTACAGCAGGCGGCTTTGGGTGATAATGGTGAAGAGCAGCAACAATGGTTAGCTAAATACCATTTACAAGGAAAGCCACGCCTAGCAGAAGGTTTAACGGTTGTCCCAGACTGGGAAACAGCGGTTGAAACGGTGCTAGGTGACTACCTGCAGGCTTTTGCCGTTGACCAGTTTGGATCATTCACTGAAGCACTGGCATCCTTTAACTCAGGAACGCTGACTCTCTATAATTTGGCGCAGCATGGTGAGAGCTCAGACTGTGTGAGGGCTGAACAGAATACATTGCTATCGAAAGTCGTGTCAGCGAATTGTGATTTACAGCCATGGTTGGATGGAATTAAAACGGCTGACTCCTTAGGTGAAGCTTTTGCCTTATTGGATAGTTTGCCTAGAGGCGAAAGTATTATTACACCTGAAGGTATTTGGTTATCTCACCATTGGCTAAGGGTGATGCGAGAAGAAAATGCAGCAGCTGGCATGTTGGCACGGCAGCAGGAAATGGTCGAACTTCATGCACGCATTGAAACCATAACAGGTCAGGTTCAGCAGGAAGAGGAAGCTTTTCATATTGCAGAGCAATGCCTGAAAGATATTGAGCTGCAATTGGAGGCTGAGCGCCAGCAACGCAGTGTTGAGGCACAAGAACTGTCTTCATTACAAGCTGATCTCAGTGCTAAAAAAGTAAAAGTAGATGAAGTCAAAGCACGAACCGAGCGCTTACAGCTTGAACAAGCCGAGCTAAGTGAACAGCTGACATTGGAACAAGAGCGGGTTGCTGAGGCACGGCTAAAATTGCAAGAAGCAATTGATGCAATGGCACAAGGTGAAGAACGGCGAGAGTTTTTAGTTCAGCAGCGGGATAGTATTCGAGGTCAGTTGGATCAAGTGCGTCAACAAGCACGCCATGACAAAGATGCAGCTCATCAGTTAGCACTCCGTCAGCAATCGCTAAGTACTCAGCTTACGTCAACGTTACAGGGTGTTGTTCGCTTACAACAGCAAACTGAAAAGCTATTGGAGAGGAAGCATACAATTCAGGCTTCCCTTGAGGAAAGTGAGCTGCCTGTTGATGATTTAACTGTTGAGCTGGAGGCATTGCTTGAAGAGCGTTTGATGATCGAGGAAGAAATGACTGAGGCAAAGCAACAGCTCAGTGAAATCGATCATGCTATGCGTCAGCTAGAACAGCAAAGAACACAGGCTGACCAACAAGCTCAGCAGGTTAGGACTGCATTGGAAAAGTACCGGCTGACCGCGCAAAGCTTGGAAGTTCAACGTCAATCACTACAAGAACAGCTGCAAGCTGATGAATTTGATTTAACCACAGTGTTGGACAATTTACCTACTGAGGCCAATGAATCCTTATGGGCGTCAGAGTTGGAAAAAATTGCTGGGCGTATTCAGCGGCTGGGAGCGATTAACTTAGCAGCCATTGAAGAATATCAGACCCAATCACAACGAAAGACGTATTTAGATAGCCAAAATGATGATTTGGTTCAAGCATTATCTACTTTGGAAGAAGCCATTCGCAAAATTGATCGAGAAACAAAAGCACGCTTTAAAGAAACTTTTGACCGAGTTAATTACGGGTTGCAGACACTTTTCCCGAAAGTTTTTGGTGGGGGAAGTGCTTATTTAGAGCTTACCGGTGAAGACTTGCTGGACACAGGGGTTGCGATTATGGCACGTCCCCCTGGTAAGAAAAATAGTACTATACATTTATTGTCGGGTGGTGAAAAAGCACTTACGGCAATTGCGCTCGTTTTTGCTATTTTTCAATTAAATCCTGCGCCGTTTTGTATGTTGGATGAGGTTGATGCGCCTCTTGATGATGCTAATGTTGGTCGTTATGCACGCATGGTGAAAGAGATGTCATCATCAGTACAGTTTATCTATATCACGCACAATAAAATAGCAATGGAAGCAGCCAACCAGATGATGGGGGTGACGATGCATGAACCTGGAGTTTCCCGCTTGGTGGCTGTTGATATTGAGCAAGCAGCAGCACTTGCCGCTGTATAAAGACTAAACTAATTAGTGGTTGGCAAGTCTGACACGAAATGGTGAGAAAAAAAGAAAACTTTTTACGCCTATTATTGCGACCTTTTTTATCTCTGGACCATAATTAAAGATAATGTTTCTAGCTTGCTTGCCACGTTCTTGTGCGTGTGCGACGAGAGGGTATTAAGGCACAATGGATATAGGTTTGCGAGAAATCATATTTATTATCGGCTTTCTATTAATTGCCGGTATCATTTTTGACGGCTACCGTCGTATGAGGGTAAACCGAAAGAAAGCAGATGAGCTTTCTTTGGGGCTGAGTGGTGGTGGCGATTATTATGACGATTGTAATGGTGAGTTACCTCATGGTGGGGCTCGTCTGATAAAAGGGCAGGCAGCAGATGATACAGAACAAGTCGCACCTAAAAAGGTAGAGCCACACTTTCAGCAAGACACAGCTGAAGAGCCCTACTCTGAGCCGTCGAGTAATCACTTTGATCAATCCTTTACTGATACGAGGCAGGAAGCTTTACACCAACATTTGCAAACTGCTCGGCAAAAACAGGCTGCTCGGCAGAAACAAAGTGCTACAGATTCAGTATCTCCTGCTGGGGAGCAGGAACCACCCGTTATCACTGATAAAGTGAATGACGGTTTTGCTGATACGGAAGAACCTTTGGTCGCTAACCCGGCAGATCATGTCAGTCCTCTGTCGATGAACAGCAATGCTCATCATGATCGGCGTAAAGTTTTAGCCAAAGGTGAGTCAACTCATAAAGCTTCATTACTCAAAAATGCGGCCGATGGACTTAAAACAGTCGCTAAGCCAAGTGCTAAAGACAGTAAAGTCTGGAAGCAATCGAAAAAGACAGCAAGCGATACGGCTTCTGTTGAAGACTCAATAGACACTAAAAAGGCTGTGGAAGACATTATAGTAATTCATGTCATTGCTAAGTCTGATACCAGTTTTGCGGGTGATGCATTATTAGCCTTGCTGACTAAAAATGGCTTGCGATTTGGCGATATGAATATTTTTCACTGCTATGATTCATCAGTTAATCGCGGTGAAAAAGGTGCTTTGATGTTCAGTATGGCTAATGGTATTGAGCCAGGTACTTTTGATCTTGATAATATGTCTGAATACAGTACACCTGCCGTTAGCTTTTTTATGAGTCTACCTGGGCCAGATAAACCAATGCGGGCATTTGAGAAAATGGCATTAGCAGCCCATGATATTGCCTCAACATTTGGCGGAAGCTTAAAAGACGAAAATCGTAGTGTGATGACTCAACAAACACTTGAACACTGTAAACAGCGTATTATGGACTATGAACGACGTCACCTGGTGCGCAAGCAAATGGTGCGTTAATCACTTAGCAGGTTATTATATCCCAGATTTATAGTACATTAACCTAGCACTGAATTTTTATACCCAAGGTAAAAAGGGTATAGCAGAGGCCGGTCTTTATGAGTACCGGTTTTTTTTATGGTGTACTATTTCTCTTTACTTGCCTTATTAACGGTTGGACGTATTAGGTATTTTGCTATGACCACTCCCTCTCATGTTGTCAGTGAAGTTGAGCAGCTTCGACAGGAAATTAATCAGCATAATTACCGTTACTATGTCTTAGATGATCCTGCTGTACCTGATGCAGAATATGATCGTCTGCTGCGACGTTTACAACAGTTAGAGCAGGAGTATCCACAGCTTGTTTCTGCTGACTCACCATCACAGCGGGTGGGGGCTGAACCTGCTAGTGCGTTTGCTACGGTTACTCATGAAGTGCCAATGCTATCGCTGGATAATGCTTTTTCAGCGGATGAATTACATGATTTTGATCGTCGCTGCAAAGAGCGCTTGGATATCACTGACATTGAGTATGTTGCTGAGCCAAAACTGGATGGTATTGCTGTTAGCTTATTGTATGAACGTGGCAAGCTGGTTCGAGGCGCAACACGAGGTGATGGTCAGCGTGGTGAAGACATCACTCAGAATTTACGAACGATCCACTCAATTCCATTGGTGCTGTTAGGTGAAGATGTGCCGGATCGTCTTGAGGTTCGAGGCGAAGTGTACATGCCCAAGGCGGGTTTCCATCAGTTTAATGAGCAAGCCCAGGCTAAAGGGGAAAAAACATTTGTTAATCCGCGCAATGCTGCAGCGGGAAGCCTTAGACAACTTGACTCCCGTATTACAGCTACACGTCCCTTAGAAATGTGCTGTTATGGCGTAGGTGTTTGCAGTGATGAATTGCCAGGGGATCATAGCCAAATTTTGCATCAACTTAATACGTGGGGCTTTAAAATAAACAAGGAAATGGAGGTTTTACCTTCTATTCAAGCCTGTGATAAGTACTATCAGCAATTACTGTCACGCCGTGAGCAATTATCTTACGAAATCGATGGCATCGTCTTTAAAGTCAATGCATTAGCATTAAGAGAGGAGCTTGGTTTTGTCTCGCGCGCACCACGCTGGGCAATTGCCTATAAGTTTCCTGCGCAAGAAGAAATGACAACATTGGAAGCTGTTGAGTTTCAAGTGGGTAGAACGGGAACATTGACCCCAGTTGCTCGGCTCAAGCCTGTCTTTGTTGGCGGGGTTACGGTGAGTAATGCGACCTTACATAACTTGGATGAGATTGAGCGATTAGGGGTTAAAGTCGGGGATTCTGTAATCATTCACCGGGCTGGCGATGTGATTCCGAAGGTGGTGCGTGTTGTCGTAGAGCAGCGTTCCACTGACGTGCAAGATATTATCGTGCCAACAGAATGTCCTGTTTGTAGTTCTGAGCTGGAGCGGGTTACCGGAGAAGCCGCGTTACGTTGTACCGGTGGGCTGGTATGTTCCGCTCAGCGCAAGGAAGCTATTAAGCATTTTGCCAGTCGGCGAGCCATGGACATTGATGGACTAGGGGATAAGTTGGTTGAGCAGCTAGTTGATCAAGAGCTTGTGCACTCGGCTGCGGACTTATATGCCTTGCAAAAGGATGATTTGGTAACACTGGAACGAATGGGGGATAAGTCAGCCCAGAACTTGATAGACGCGATTGAGCGTTCTAAACACACTACATTGGCTCGTTTTATTTATGCTTTGGGTGTTCGCGAAGTTGGGGAGACCACAGCATTAACCTTAGCCAATTATTTTGGTTCCCTGGATGCTTTAATAAATACGACAGAAGAGCACTTACTGCAAGTGCCTGATGTTGGACCTGTGGTTGCACATCATATTGTGTGTTTCTTTAAAGAGAAAAATAACCGGGATGTGATAAATCAGCTGAAGACGGCTGGGGTGGATTGGCCTGAGCAGTCTCAGCCAACACAAGAAAAATTAAAGCTGGTTGGCAAAACATATGTGTTGACTGGCACATTATCCGTCATGAGTCGTGATGAAGCTAAGCAAAAATTACAATTGCTGGGAGCAAAAGTTGCTGGTTCTGTGTCGAAAAAGACAACAGCAGTTATTGCTGGCGAAAAAGCAGGTTCTAAGTTAAGCAAAGCTGAGTCATTAGGGATTCCGATACTTGATGAGCGCGATTTATTGGCACTACTGGAAACATAAGCAAGCATCCACGGGATGCCTGACAGTTCGGCAGCGATTTAAGCTGTCGCTACTGTTATTGAGTGTGTTGATATCAGGTTGTGCTCATACACCGCCACCGGAAAACCCTCATAACCTATGTGATATTTTTGCGGATAACTTGGACTGGTACCAAGCGGCAAATAGGAGTCATCAGCGTTGGGGAACTCCCATCCCAGTTATGATGGCCATTATGTATCATGAGTCTAGTTTTGTAGCCAATGCACGCCCCCCCCGTCGCTGGTATTTAGGGTTTATTCCTGGTCCACATCGCTCTTCAGCCTACGGTTATGCTCAGGCGATTGATGGTGCTTGGACTGATTACTTACGTGAAGCGGGGCGGTGGGGCGCTGTGCGTGATGACTTTTCTGATGCGATTGACTTTATTGGCTGGTATACCAGAAAAACACGCCAGATTAATGGTATTTCTCAAGATAATGCACGTTTGCAATATCTGACTTATCACGAGGGGTGGGGTGGGTTCCGCCGAGGGACATACAAGCGCAAACAGTGGTTGCAAGGAGTTGCTCATCGAGTCCAGCGTAAAGCCAGACAATATGAAAATCAGTTGCAGCACTGTGAAGCCTCATTGAAAACCCCAGGTTTTTGGCAGAATTTATTTGGCTAACCCAGTCTGATAATTATTTTTTCTGTGAAGTGACAACAAAATTGCTTTGGCTGAGTTTTACTTAGCTGATGTCAAGCACTACTATTGCTTGCCTTTTAATAGCAGCTTGTTTACTTGAGGCTAGATTTTCAGGCTAACGGTATGATAGTTAGAGGCTTGTAGATCATTAAAAGGTAATAGGTAGTTAGAAGATTAATGAACAAAATGTTGAGTCGCTGAGTTGTTTCCCCATAGGGAGCTGGGCATAATAGACGACTTTTGTCGGTTAGTTAAGGAGTAGCTTTTGGATCGCGAATCCATTGTTTATGGTTGTATCAAGGATTTGCCATCAGGCAGTGAGAATGAAATATTAAAGCGTCGTTATCATAACCTTCGAGTGATTAACTCACTTCCCAAGCATGATGAGTGGCCTTTTTTATCACGTGATCTATTTGCAGTGTCTGGTGTCGAGCCTTCATATGGCACTTACTTAACCCAAGTAATTCACTTTGGTGCTTCTTATCGTGATGTAGAAGGAGATTGGGGGCAATGGTTACAAAAGTTCGAAGCTGTGCTAAAGAAAATGTATTGGGTGGCAGCAACCGTCCACCTAGAAACTGAGTTGACGGGGTTTCATACGTTTAGCTGGTTTACAAATAATAGTTGTCATTTACCTGATGAAGAGCTTCAAGCTCGATGTGAGTGGCAACATGAAAGCTGGGTTAAAACTAACGCCTCGCAGGCAAAATCAACATCTTGTTCAGCCTCCACAGATGTAGCTTAACCGAATGGTGGGTGATAAGAATCAAAGGTATGAGTAAAGAAATTCTCCTTGCCACAGGATGACCAGAAATGATTGGGTAAGGGGATTAACTTTTTAACTTTCATATACAAAATGTTGCCAAAGCAGCCTTTTTGTATATAATGCTGAAAACCGGAGCGTCTGCCAACGCTCCGGTTTTTTTGTGTCTGCTTTTTGTATAACTTTCACTATCTGCCAATAGAAAAGTTATATAGGGAGCAGTGAAGGTTAGTTAATAGAAAGGATTAACTATGAGAATCGAAAACGACTTGAAACTGGGCTTTAGTGATGTATTGTTTCGACCGAAACGCTCAACTCTAAATAGCCGATCTCAAGTTGAATTAACCCGCGATTTTACTTTTAAACATAGCGGTAGTCAATGGTCTGGTGTACCTGTTATTGCCGCGAATATGGACTCTGTCGGTAGTTTCGCGATGGCTCTAGCGCTTGCTGAGCATCAGGTAATGACGGCTATTCATAAACACTACAGTATTGCTGAGTGGGCCTCCTTCCTTGAAAGTGCAGATGAAAAACTTTTGAATTATGTCATGGTGTCGACGGGTACCTCTGAGCGAGACTTTCAAAAGTTAACAGAAATACTACAGTTGTCGAGTCATATAAAATTTGTTTGTATTGATATTGCCAATGGTTATTCTGAGCACTTGGTTGAGTTTGTGCAAAAAGTTCGCGAGACATTCTCTGATAAAGTGATTACAGCAGGTAATGTGGTCACGGGTGATATGGTTGAAGAACTTATTTTAGCAGGTGCTGATATCGTTAAAGTTGGGATTGGTCCTGGATCGGTATGCACCACGCGTGTCAAAACCGGCGTTGGTTACCCTCAGCTATCTGCGATTATTGAGTGTGGTGATGCTGCCCATGGTTTAGGCGGGCGTATCATTGGCGATGGTGGTTGCACTTGTGCTGGAGACGTTGCGAAGGCTTTTGGTGGAGGGGCTGATTTTGTCATGTTAGGCGGCTTATTAGCGGGCCATGACGAAAGTGGTGGGGATATTGTAGAGAAAAATGGACAAAAATTTGTTCATTTTTATGGAATGTCTTCTGCCTCTGCCATGAAAAAATATGCTGGAGGCGTTGCAAACTACCGAGCTGCAGAAGGTAAAACAGTGTTTTTGCCCTACCGTGGTTCCATTCACAATACAATTGAAGATATTTTAGGTGGTGTTCGCTCAACATGCACTTATGTTGGAGCGGCTAAATTAAAAGAGCTAACCAAGCGAACAACATTTATTCGTGTGCAAGAGCAAGAAAATACTATTTTTGGCAGAGAAGAATAGTACGCTTTAAATGATATAAATATAAAAAGACCAGCTACAGGCTGGTCTTTTTATATTTGTTATACCCTTCATGAATTATTTTTATGCGCGCTATTTTCATGTGTCAGACCATACAGCAAACTCGTTGCCACTAGGTTCGGTAAAATGAAAACGTCTTCCACCAGGAAAAGTAAAAATGGGCTTGGTAATTTTTCCACCATATGTTTCTATTTTGCTTTGCGTTTTTTCCAGGTCATGACTATAAAAAACTAACAAAGCGGCTCCGTGGTTGGTTAAAGAAGTTAATTCAGTTCGATAAAAGCCTCCATCGAGTCCTTGATTACTAAATGCGGTATAGTCGGGACCATAATCTTCAAATACCCAATCAAAAACATTAGAAAAAAACTTTTTTGTCTTTAGCAGATCTTGAGCAGGGAATTCGACGTAATTTATTTTTTCATGTACTTTCATTGGAGTGCCTTTAAGATATTGGGGGCGTTTCTATAAAGCATATATTAACGCGATGCTCGACTTTTATTAGTTTGAAATGACAACCCCTGACCCCAACCTTTGTTTTGCCGAAACAAATTCAAAGGGACAGGGGATGTCAGTAGAAGAGTTTATCATAGCAGTTTATTGCTGGGTTGATGATACCTTTAATGATTTACTTAAAG